>NZ_JBJDNI010000011.1:0-84051 GCF_044900545.1 Scandinavium sp. NPDC088450
TACGGCGTCCGGACTGCAGGCAGAAATAACTGGCCGGTTCTTTCTGCACGAGAGGAATAATACAAGGCCGGATAAGCGTAGCGCCATCCGGCAATTCAAAATCAGTTAGGGGTATATCCCATCACCACACCGTTCAGCCCGGACAGCTGCTTCAGTTCGCCAAGCGACCCTTTCATCTTGTCTTTTGATGCATCCGGCCCCACCAGAATACGGGTGATTTTTCCCTGCACTGGCGTAGATGGCACGGTAAAGACCCGATACCCGCCGCCGCGCAGTTTACCTACGATCTCATTGACCTTATCGGCGTTTTTCAGCGCTCCCAGTTGCACAACGTAGGCTTTGCCCGTTGGCGCTGGCTTCTCTTCCGCGACCGGCTTCTGTTGAGCAGGCGGAGGCGCTTGCGTCGCAGCCGCCAATTGCTGACTGGTGTTGTCACGCTGAGTTTTGGTTTGCGGCTGAACCTGCGGTTTTGGCGCGACAACTTTCGGCTTCGGCGGCTGTACCGGCTGGCCGTTATCATCAATATCATTTCCGCCGTTATTGGCCGCATAACGGGATGCATCAAGCGTTGGCGCCGCCGCATCACCCGCCCTCACCTCTTCTGCTGCGCCTTCAGGAGGCTGAGCAGGCAAAGCCTGGGTCACGGCTGGCAGCATATCGGGTTCATCGCGGTCGCCGGGTTTAGGGACCAGCGGGATCGCCGCAAACTCGTCCTGATAATGCTTTTTCTGACCGTCCAGCAGCCCCGGAAGCACAATCACCCCCAGCGCCACCAGCGCAATGGTTCCGACTAAACGATTTTGAAACTTACTCGCCACCGGTCTTCCTCGCGTCCATCTCTTCCATTACATGAGCCACCGTGTGGAATGAACCACACACCAGTACCGTATCTTCCGGGCGGGCCTCTGCCATCGCGGCATGCCACGCCTGCGCTACAGTGGCATAGACTGCACCCTCGCGCAAATGTTCCACCAATTGTTCCGCTGTTGCGCCGCGCGGGCCTTCCAGCGGGGCGCAGTACCAATTGTCTACGACCTCAGAGAGGCACGCCAGGGTACCGGCAATATCTTTATCATGTAGCATACCAATCACCGCGAGCGTGCGCCCACGAGCAGGCTGCATTTTCAGACGTTCCGCCAGATAGGCCGCTGCATGAGGGTTATGTGCCACGTCGAGGATCAGGCGCGGTGAGTCGCTCACAATCTGGAAGCGCCCCGGCAAAATGGCATTCTTAGTGCCCTCACGAATCGCCGTTTCACTGACGGCCAGGCCACTCGCACGCAACGCCGCCAGCGCTGTCGCGGCATTTGGTTGTGGAACTTGCGGTAACGGCAGGCCGTTCAGCTCACCGTCGGCATCTTTAAATGCCCAATCGGTATCATGAACGGTATAGTGCCAATTTACGTCGCGACGAAGCAACTGAGCGCCTTTCTCAGTCGCGACATCAGCAATACTTTGCGGCATATCGGGCTCACCCACTACGGCAGGTTTTCCACCACGGAACACGCCCGCTTTTTCGCGACCAATGCTTTCGCGATCTGGCCCCAGCCAGTCAGTATGATCAAGCGCAATACTGGTCACGACAGCCACATCGGCATCAACAATGTTCGTTGCATCCAGCCGCCCGCCTAGCCCCACTTCGAGGATAACCACATCCAGTTGCGCCTGTTTAAACAGCCACAGTGCAGAGAGCGTGCCGAATTCAAAATAGGTCAGGGAAATCTCACCGCGTGCCTTTTCAATTTCAGCGAAAGACGCGGTATGGGCAGATTCTGCAAGCTCGTTCCCCTCAACGCGCACACGTTCGGTGTAACGCACCAGATGCGGAGAACTGTAGACGCCGACCTTGTAACCCGCGGCGGTCAGTACAGATTCCAGCGTGCGGCAGGTGGTGCCCTTGCCGTTGGTTCCCGCCACCGTAAACACAAACGGCGCTGGTTTCAGCACACCCATGCGCGCGGCGACTTCGCTAACGCGCGCCAGACCCAGGTCGATGGTTTTGGTGTGCAGATGTTCCAGATAAGAAAGCCACGTGGCTAAAGGCGACGTGGCGATTGGCGTAGTTTCTTTTTCCATGATGCCCGCGACTGTTAACGGTTAACACAAGCAAAAAGGGCAGCGCCGTTTGGCCCTGCCCTTTTCATTTATCAGGCCTCAGGTTCCTGATCCGGTACCGGCGGTACCGCCACGGCTTCGCGCGGCTCTTCCGGGTTCGGTGCCGGGAGATTCATCAGCTTCGCCAGAATGCTGGCAAGCTTGAAACGCATCTCAGGACGGCGAACGATCATGTCGATTGCGCCTTTTTCAATCAGGAACTCACTGCGCTGGAAGCCCGGCGGCAGTTTTTCACGTACGGTCTGTTCGATAACGCGAGGACCGGCAAAACCGATCAGCGCTTTTGGCTCAGCAATGTTGAGATCGCCCAGCATTGCAAAGCTTGCCGATACGCCGCCCATGGTTGGGTCGGTCAGTACGGAGATGTACGGCAGACCACGTTCCTGCATTTTCGCAAGCGCTGCGGAGGTTTTTGCCATCTGCATCAGCGACATCAGCGCTTCCTGCATACGGGCACCACCGGAAGCGGAGAAACAAACCATTGGGCAGTTGTTTTCCAGCGCGTATTCAACGGCACGGACAAAACGCGCACCGACGACAGAGCCCATTGAGCCGCCCATAAAGGAGAACTCAAAAGCTGCTGCGACAATTGGCATGTCAAACAGCGTGCCTTTCATCACCACCAGCGCGTCTTTCTCGCCAGTTTCTTTCTGCGCAGACGCCAGGCGGTCTTTGTATTTTTTGGAGTCACGGAACTTAAGCAGATCTTTCGGCTCAAGCTCGCTACCCAGTTCCACCAGTGAGCCTTCATCCATCAGGCTATGCAGGCGATTACGCGCCGACATACGCATATGATGGTCACACTTAGGGCAAACCTCCAGGTTGCGTTCCAGCTCGGCACGGTACAAGACCTGGCCGCAGCTGTCACACTTGGTCCATACCCCTTCAGGAATGCTCGCCTTACGGGTGGGGGCTATGTTGCTTTTAATTCGTTCAATCCAGCTCATTGATAACCTTTCTGCCTGAACCTGGTCGATACCAGTTTTTGCTGTAAGCGGCGAATAATGCCATTTTTAGGGCTTACAGACCATGAAATGTTGCACATTAAAACATAAGAGACCTGAACATGGGATAAAAAAGTGGTCGAACCGGTGACACTTCTCCCCTGTTCAGGCCCTGTGGTTATTTAGCCTGTTTTGCCGCCGCACGCTTATGGCGGATGATTTCAATCACCCCAGGCAGAATCGACACCACAATAATGGCGACAATCAGCAGCTTCAGATTTTCTTGCACAATCGGCAAGTCACCGAACAGATAGCCCGCGTAAGTAAACAGCAACACCCACAGCAGCGCACCAATCACGTTGTAAGCCGCAAAATGACGATAGGACATGTGTCCCATTCCCGCGACAAACGGAGCAAAGGTTCGAACGATTGGCACAAAACGCGCCAGGATAATGGTCTTGCCGCCGTGCTTCTCGTAAAACTGGTGGGTTTTATCAAGATAGCTGCGACGGAAAATTTTGGAGTTCGGGTTGCTGAATAGCTTCTCACCGAACAGCCGACCGATAGTGTAGTTCACCGCATCGCCCACGATCGCGGCGATAATCATCAACACCACCATCATGTGAACGTTCAAATCGTTGGAAGGCAACGCCGCGAGCGCACCCGCAACAAACAGCAGGGAATCACCAGGCAGGAACGGTGTCACCACCAGCCCGGTTTCACAGAACAAGATCAAGAACAGAATAGCGTAAACCCAAACGCCGTACTGAGCGACCAGCTCGGCGAGGTGCACATCAATATGCAAAATAAAATCAATCAAAAAGCGAATGAGATCCATAGTGGCTTAACCTTATGTGACTGCAATCAGTCCGCTAAAAACAGCGGGCCCATAGGCGGCTTGGGAAGGTCGAACCGTTCCGGGTAATCCACCGACACGAGATACAACCC
This sequence comes from Scandinavium sp. NPDC088450, assembly GCF_044900545.1. Taxonomy (NCBI): domain Bacteria; kingdom Pseudomonadati; phylum Pseudomonadota; class Gammaproteobacteria; order Enterobacterales; family Enterobacteriaceae; genus Scandinavium; species Scandinavium sp. NPDC088450. The sequence continues at coordinate 4,008 of NZ_JBJDNI010000011.1, forward strand.
TTCCGCTTTTGCCGTTGCTGCCGCCAGCGTTCTGTCCTTCGCGGCCAACAGCTCTGCAATCCAGCTCTCTGGCTGGTTTCCGGCGCCCACTTCCATCAGGCTGCCCACAATATTCCGCACCATATGATGAACAAAAGCGTTAGCTTTGATATCCACCACCACATATGCACCGTAACGTTCAACGTTAATGTGCATCACGTTTCGCCATGGCGTGCGCGACTGACACTGCACGGCCCGAAACGAGGTAAAGTCATTCTCACCAAGCAAACTTTGCGCAGCGCGTTGCATACGCTCCGCATCCAGCGGCTGGTGATAATGCGTCACGCCCTGACTTAACACCGCCGGACGCAGACGATGATTGTAGATGACGTAGCGGTAACGGCGCGCGGTGGCACTGAAGCGTGCGTGAAAATCGTCGGGCACATGTTTCACCCAACGCACCGCGATGTCTCCAGGCAAATTCGCATTTACCCCGAGCGTCCACGCCACATCTTTACGGTCGGCCGTCGTTTCAAAATGCACGACCTGACCGGTGCCATGAACGCCTGCATCGGTACGCCCTGCGCAAAGCACGTTGATAGGCTCATTTGCCACTTTGGAGAGCGCTTTCTCAAGCTTCTCCTGCACGCTGCGCACTTCGTTTTGACGCTGCCAGCCGTAGTATTTGCTGCCGTCGTACTCGATACCGAGCGCGATTTTAAAGCGTGGCAGCGATTCCACTTCAGACATCAGTACATATACTCCTGAACCAGTTTTTCCGCGATTTTCACGGCCATCAGCGCGCCGCCAAAGCGAACGTTATCGGCGACAGACCAGAACTGAATCTGCTCTGGCATACCGTAATCGTTTCGGACACAGCCCACAGACAGATGCGCACTGCCGGAAGCATCGCCCACCTGAGTCGGGAACTCCTGCTCTTCAGACAGCGCGATGTCTTCAGCACGAGTGAACGCATCGCGAGCTTCTTCTGCCGCCAGCGGACGCATCGCTTCAAAGCTCACCATCTGCGCATGACCGTAGAACACCGGTGCGCGCACACAGTTTGCCGAAATCATCAGCCCTTCGTCCTGCAGGATTTTTCGAGTTTGTTCCACAATGCGACGCTCTTCTGGCACGCTGCCTTCGCGATCGGGCAGCATCGGCAATACGTTGAACGCCAGCTGTTGGCCGAAGAAATCGTCTTCATCAATAGGAATGCCGTTCAGCAATTTGGCGCTTTGGCCTGCCAGGGCATCCACCGCTTTCTTACCCTGCGCAGAAGCCGACATCAGGTTAGTGACGCTGATACGTGACAGGCCACCCACATCAATCAAGGGTTTCAGCGCCACCAGCATCTGGCTGGTCAGGCTGTCCGGTACGGCAACAATATTGCGGTTGCGGTATTCATCCAGCACAAACGGGTTCACTTCCGGCACCACCAACGGCACGTCAGGCTCAAGCGCGAAAAGCCCGCTCAAATCGATAACCAGACAGCCTGCGTTGGTGGCTTCATCAATATAGGTTGCCGACGCTTCAGCGCCTGCGGCAAAGAACGCTAACTGCACCTGGGTCCAGTCAAATTCAGCGACATCCTGCACGCGCACGGTTTTCCCTTCGAAACGCAGAGACTCGCCCGCGCTTTCACTACGCGCCAGACCATAAAGGTCACCCACCGGGAACTGACGCTCCGCCAGCGTTTCAAACAGGGCATGGCCTACAGCGCCCGTTGCGCCCAGTACGGCAATATTCCAGCCTTCAGACATGGTGGTTTACTCCAGAAATAATTAGCCGCCCTGTCGGAGTATCCAACAGGGCGTATTAAGAAGACATTAATGAGCGGCGTGATGCACAGCGTTAAAGCCCAGTTTTTTGAGGAGCGTCGCCGTCTGCGCATCGTCGCACAGGACGTTCAGCGAGGACCATTCACGGCGCTCAAGGTAGTTTTTACGCAGCTTGTCGAATTCACCAGGAACCCCGGCGACTTTCCGCAGCGGTGCATCATCGCGGCGCACATCATACACCAAATGGACCAGCCTTTTTAGCGTTGGCTGATCCAGCGCCCCATGCAGCGTAATGCGGCCAAATTCAGGCGCAGGCAGCAGCGTATCTAAGGATACCTGATGGGGCTTGCCGATGAACTTACTGTAAGCTTCAAACACCTGCGTGGTACCGCGAGCTTTGCCTTCCAGCGTATAACCGGCGATATGAGCAGTGCCGATATCCACCCGATTCAGCAGTTCAGTATTCAGTTCTGGCTCCGGCTCCCAGACGTCCAGCACCACGCTGAGTTTTTGCCCGGCTTTCAGGCATTTCAGCAGCGCGGCATTATCGACCACCGGACCACGGCAGGCATTAATCAGAATTGAGCCAGGTTTAAGGCGGGAGATCAGCGCTTCGTCGGCAAGATGCAACGACTGATAAGGGCCGTCTTTGAACAGCGGCGTATGGAAAGTCAGAATATCCGCTTCCTGCACCAGTTCATCCAGAGTGCGAAAATCCCCTTCGTCACCGCGATCGGCACGCGGTGGATCGCAAAGCAGCGTGCGGATGCCCAACGCTTCCAGACGTTTTTGCAGACGCCCGCCGACGTTACCCACGCCGACAATCCCCACGGTGCGATCTGCCAGCGCGAAACCATCACGCTCCGCCAGCATCAGCAGCGAAGAGAAAACATATTCAACCACCGCAATCGCATTGCAGCCCGGTGCAGCGGAAAAACCAATGCCCGCCTCAGCCAGCCACTTATCATCCACATGATCGGTCCCCGCCGTGGCGGTGCCGACAAATTTAATCCCCTTTCCGGCCAGCAGCGCTTCATTCACTTTCGTGACCGAACGCACCATCAGCGCGTCAGCGTCATCGAGTTCATGCTGTGGAATGGGACGGCCGGGAACCGCCTTAACTTCACCCAAACGGCTAAAAAGCTCGCGGGCGTAGGGCATATTTTCATCAACAAGGATTTTCACGGTACAGTACCTGTCTGAAGCGAGAGTTAACCGGGGAAGTGTGCCATAATCTTGCCGCCAGGAACACTGAGCCTTGAGAACACCGACGGACATTCAGGATTTATCATGACGCAACCCATTTCAGGTCTGCCCGCCCGCCCTCCGGGGGAAGGAACAGCAACAAACACTATCGGCGAACAGCCGCTCTCCACCCAGCAGCGCACCGTGCTTGAAAGGCTGATTACGCGTCTTGTCGCGTTGACCTCACAGCAAAGCGCAGGCGTGTGGGCGGCGATGAAGCACGATTTAGGCCTGAAAAATGATGCGCAGCTTCTGTCGAAGCACTTCCCTGCCGCAGAGCAAAACCTGAACCAGCGTCTGGAAAGCGCACAGCAAACGCGCACCGTACGCCAGGTGGTTGCCCAGTTAACCGAATTGCTGAGCCAGGGGAACAATCGCCAGGCGGTGAGCGATTACATTCGCCAGCAGTACGGTCAAACCGCGCTGAGCCAGCTCACGCCGGACCAACTGAAGAACGTCCTGCAACTTCTGCAAAGCAATCAGCTTGAAATTCCTCAGCCACAGCAGCGACCAGGCACCACGCGGCCTCTGCAACCGGCAGAGCACAACACGCTTAATCAGATGGTCAACAAAGTGGCTGCCGCGACGGGCGAATCCAGCAAGATAATCTGGCAGTCGATGCTGGAGCTGTCTGGCGTCAAAACTGGCGAGCTGATTCCGGCTAAACACTTCAACCAGTTGATGACATGGCTGCAGGCTCGCCAGACGTTAAGCGATCAAAAAGCGCCGACGCTGAATAGCCTTCAGGCCGCGCTGAAACAACCGATGGAACCGCAGGAGTTTTCCGCGCTGCGTGACTATGCCCAGCAAAACTGGCAGGCTACGCCGCAAACTATTCTCACACCAGCGCAGGTGCAGGATTTGCTGAATCAGGTGTTCCTCAAGCGCGTAGAGCGTTCGCAAGATACGCTCGATATCAGCCATATTCAGCCAATTTACAGCCCGTTCACGCCATTCATTGAGAACTTAAAAGCGATGTCAGCCCGTCCAGGCCTGATGCTCGTCATGCTGTTAGTCGTGATTTTCCTGCTGTGGATAGTTATCTGACACCCATAAAAAAACGCCAGCGCCGATGAGTCACCGTGCGCTGGCGTTCTACTGACAGGCTATTAAGCGTTCAGCAGCTGTTTCGCCGTCTGTTTAACGCTATCCAGCAGAACCTTAATATCTTCAAGGCAGACAGTCGGGTTCAGCAACGTCATCTTCAGGCAAGTCACGCCGTCCGCTTCCGTTACCCCAACATTCGCGCTGCCAGAGGCCAGCAGGACATCCCCGATACGCTGGTTTAACAGCGCCACAAACGCAGTATCTTTCTGCTCTGGACGGAAGCGGAACAATACACTTGCCAGTTGAGGCGTCATTACCAGCTCAAGTTCCGGCTGAGCCTGCACATATTCCGCAACCTGCTGTGCCAGCGTCACACCGTTATCGATGATCCCGGCGTACTGCTTTTTGCCCAGCGCTTCAAGACCCATCCACAGCTTCAGGGCATCAAAACGACGCGTAGTTTGCAGTGACTTCGACACCAGATTCGGCACCCCGTGCTCTTCGTCAAAATCAGAGTTCAGGTAAGCCGCCTGATAGCGCATCAGCTCATAATGACGCGCGTCTTTTAACAGGAAAGCGCCGCAGCTGATGGTCTGGAAGAATTGCTTATGGAAATCGAGCGTGACGGAATCAGCGCTTTCCAGGCCATCCAGATAATGACGATACTTCTCTGAAAGCAGGAGTGCCCCGCCCCAGGCCGCATCAACATGCACCCAGATATTTTCTTTCGCTGCCAGAGCAGTAATTTCTGGCAGCGGATCAATGGCACCGGCGTCGGTCGTCCCCGCGGTGGCCACAATCGCCATCACCTGCTCGCCATTGTCCTTCGCCTGCGCCAGTTTGGCTTTAAGGTCATTGATGTCCATCCGCGAGAATGCGTCGGTCTCGACCTGAACCACAGACTGATAGCCCAGCCCCATTAAAGCCATGTTCTTTTGCACCGAGAAGTGCGCTTCTTTAGAACAGAACACTTTAATTTTACTGAGATCGCCGGTCAGGCCATGCTGCTGTACCGAGTGACCCTTGCCAGCAAAAAAGGCATCGCGTGCCAGCATCAGGCCCATCAGGTTGCTTTGCGTGCCGCCGCTGGTGAACACACCCGCATCGCCCGCGCTGTAGCCAACCTGCTCACGCAGCCACTCAATGAGCTTGATCTCAATCAGAGTCGCCGACGGGCTTTGGTCCCAGGAGTCCATGCTCTGGTTGGTGGCGTTGATCAGGACTTCCGCAGCCTGGCTGATCACCAGGCTTGGGCAGTGCAGATGCGCCACGCACTGCGCGTGGTGCACCGACAGGCTGTCTTTAAGGAAATATTCTACTGCCCGCGCAATGGTGGCCTCGTTACCGAGGCCTTCCTGCGTAAAGGAGAGCTGAATGCGCTCGCGCAGTTGGTCAACGGTTTTGCCCTGATACATCTCAGGCTGCTTCAACCATTCCACGACAGCGCGCGTACTCTGCTCAATCGCCTGCTGGTAGGCCGCAATACTTTGCGCCGACCCGGACAGAATTGGATTTACGTCTGACATTTTGCTCTCGACTCCGATTAAACCGGCTTCACGCCAGCGTCCAGCAGGGCGTTCTCGAATTTATCGAGGAAGATTTCCAGCTCGCCCTGGGTGATCAGCAGTGAAGGCAGCAGACGCAGAACACAACCGTTGCGACCACCACGCTCCAGGATCAGACCAGATTCGAAGCATTTTTTCTGCAGCAATGCGGAAAGTTCGCCGTCTGCCGGGAAGCAGCCCATGTGATCCTGCGCTTCGTTTGGTTTGACGATTTCGATGCCAATCATCAGGCCCAGACCACGAACGTGACCGATAACAGGGTAACGTTTCTGCAGTTCTTTCAGTTTGCCTTTCAGCCACTCGCCTTTGGCGGCGACTTGACTGGCAATCCCTTCATCTTTCAGGATTTTCAGCGTGGTCAGGCCCGTTGCCATCGCCAGTTGGTTGCCACGGAACGTGCCGGTGTGGTGCCCTGGAGACCAGGCATCAAACTGCTTTTTAATGCCCAGCACTGCCAACGGCAGACCGCCGCCGACCGCTTTTGACATCACAATGATGTCGGGCTCAATGCCTGCGTGTTCGAAGGCGAAGAATTTGCCAGTACGGGCAAAACCAGCCTGAACTTCGTCGATAATCAGCAGAATGCCGTGTTCCTGAGTCACTTTGCGAATACGCTGCAGCCACTCAGCCGGAGCCGGATTCACGCCGCCTTCACCCTGCACCGCTTCGAGGATCACTGCGGCAGGTTTACGTACACCGCTCTCAACGTCGTTGATCAGGTTGTCGAAATAGTAAGTCAGCGCTTTCACACCCGCTTCACCGCCAATGCCCAGCGGGCAGCGGTATTCATGCGGATAAGGCAGGAATTGCACTTCCGGCATCATGTTGCTGACGGCTTCTTTCGGCGACAGGTTTCCGGTAACAGAAAGCGCGCCGTGAGTCATACCGTGATAGCCGCCGGAGAAGCTGATAACACCGGAGCGACCGGTGACTTTTTTCGCGAGCTTCAGTGCAGCTTCGACCGCATCCGCACCGGATGGTCCGGTGAACTGCAGGCAATATTCGCGGCCCTGGCCCGGCAAAAGGGAGAGCAGATAAGCGGAAAACTCATCTTTTAACGGGGTTGTAAGATCAAGGGTATGTAACGGTAAGCCACTTGTGATGACACGTTGAATGCTTTGCAGCACATCGGGATGGTTATGACCAAGCGCCAGAGTGCCGGCACCGGCAAGACAGTCAAGATATTGATTATTTTCCACATCGGTTATCCAGACGCCCTGCGCTTTGGCAATCGCCAATGGCAGTTTACGCGGATAGCTCCTGACGTTAGATTCAAACTCAGCTTGTCTTTTTAAATAGACATCATTGCTTTGCGGGAAGGAAGTAGCACTTAAAGTATCAATACGGACTTTATCCGTCATCATATCACTCCTACAACCGCGGCTGATTAATCGCCGGATTGAATAATGGTTTAAGGTTTACCTAAAAAAGGCGCGGCTAATATAAGGCGTTTTGTTTTCTGGCTCAATCTTTATTTTTTCGCATTTGAAAGCAAAAATTAACCTTTAAAATCAATAGCAAACACAAGCTATATTAAGGAAGGATTCTTCTCGTTTGATTTTTTTAGGTTATTTAACGCAGCGAGAACGTCCGACCACTTCTACAAAACCACACCAAGTTTACGGATCAATGAATATTTTACGAATATTTACTCTGCCCCGCTTCGTTTTGGCGCATCAGGGGGCTGTTTTCTAACAATTAATACGAATAACGAATAAATTTATCGCATCGAAACAAGAATTAACTTACTATCTCGCGGCTTTAATACGGCCCGTGTGGCTGTAATAAAAATTAATGCGCATACACCGGTAACGAGTAACGGCGAAACACGTTATCGACAACAGGAAAATTTTCCTGGGTTGTCACCAGAGAACTCCGCGGGCGGAGCTCTCGTAAGGCAAAACACATTGCCTTATGCCAGGAATGAAATTTTCTGCCATCGGTGATGGCGCCCTGATATGAGATTGTTATGACACGCATTTATCCACCTTTTGTCGTGGCCAAATTCGGCGGCACAAGCGTCGCTGATGCCGACGCGATGAACCGCAGTGCCGCGATTGTTCTCGCAGACAAGCAAGTCCGAGTGGTTGTTTTATCGGCCTCTTCCGGTGTGACCAACCTGCTGGTCGCCCTTTCTGAAGGCCTGGACGACCCACAACGCCAGGACAAAATCGAGACGCTTAGAGCCCTTCAGCACAAGATTCTTTCTTCCCTGAAACAGCCTGCCACTGTTCGTCAGAAAATTGACGCGCTGCTCGACAGGATCTCCACGCTGGCGCAAATCGCAGCCACCACGCCTTCTGCTGAGCTCAGTGATGAACTCGTCAGTCATGGCGAGTTGTTGTCCAGCCTGCTGTTTACGGAGATATTGCGTGAACGCGGTGCCAACGCTCAGTGGCTTGACGCCCGTGAGGTTATCCGTACGGATGCGCATTTTGGCTGTGCCGAACCCGACGTCAACGTTATCGCGCAACAGGCAAAAACTCAGGTTTTACCGCACATCGAGCACGCGGTTGTCGTCACTCAAGGGTTTATTGGCAGTGATGCCGAAGGCCGCACAACGACGCTCGGGCGCGGCGGCAGTGATTACACCGCCTCCTTGCTTGGGGAAGCTTTACAGGCCAGCCGAGTGGATATCTGGACCGATGTGGCCGGGATCTACACCACCGACCCGAGGATCGTTCCGCAGGCTCAGCGCATTGATACGATCTCGTTCTCCGAAGCCAGCGATATGGCGGCCTATGGCGCTAAAGTACTGCACCCCGCCACACTCCTGCCTGCCATGCGCAAGAATATTCCTGTCTTTGTTGGCTCCAGCAAAAATCCGTCTGCGGGTGGAACGCTGGTGTGTTGCGAAACAGAAGAGGTTCAGCGCTACCGGGCCATTGCCGTGCGTCGTAAGCAGACACTTGTCAAATGCCGCCGCCCGGATAGCCTGCCTGTTTCCGACTTCAACGCGAAAATGTTCAGCCTTTTAGCGCAGAGCCAAATTGCGACCGACCTGGTGACGACAGCCGAAACCGGCATGGCATTAGTGCTGGACGCTACCCACGCCACATCCGGTGATGACAACGAACTTATCGCCACGCTGCACGCGGCACTCTCTGCGCATTGCACTCTGGAAGTTGAAACCGGGCTGGCATTGATGACTCTGGTTGGCCATCAGCTTTCGCAGTCGGCGGGCGTCTGTCAGGACGTGTTCTCTGAATTGGATGAGTGTGCGGTTCGCATGATTTGTCAGGGCGCTTCTGAGAGTAACCTGAGCTTCCTGCTTCCAGGTGATGCGGCAGATAACGCGGTCAAAGCTTTACATCGCCAGCTTTTCGAGCGAGTAGCCTGATTCTTCGCAGACTGTAGACGTAAAAAAAGGAGCCGAATGGCTCCTTTTTCATTATCCGGCGTAGTGATTACGCTTTCAGTTTACGCATCACCAGCGTGGCGTTGGTGCCGCCGAAACCGAAGCTGTTAGACATCACGGTGTTTAGCGCCTGCTCGGTTGGCTTGGTCACGATGTTCAGGCCAACAGCCTGTTCGTCCATCTCTTCGATGTTGATGCTTGGTGCAACAAAACCGTGCTCCAGCATCAGCAGGGAGTAAATCGCTTCCTGCACGCCAGCGGCACCCAGAGAGTGACCTGTCATCGCTTTGGTTGCGGAGATAGCTGGAGTGTTGTCGCCAAAGACTTCACGGATAGCGCCCAGTTCTTTCACGTCGCCGACTGGCGTAGAAGTACCGTGGGAGTTCAGATAGTCGATTGGGGCATCCAGGCCTTCCATCGCCATCTTCATGCAGCGCACTGCGCCTTCACCGGATGGAGCAACCATGTCTGCGCCATCAGAGGTTGCGCCGTAGCCAACCACTTCAGCGTAGATGTGTGCGCCACGAGCCAGAGCGTGTTCCAGTTCTTCAACCACAACCATACCGCCGCCGCCTGCGATAACGAAGCCGTCACGGCTCGCATCATAAGTACGGGAAGCTTTTTCTGGGGTTTCGTTGTACTTGGTAGACAGCGCGCCCATCGCGTCGAATTCACAGGCCATTTCCCAGCACAGCTCTTCGCCGCCGCCAGCAAACACGATGTCCTGTTTGCCCAGCTGAATTTGCTCAACTGCGCTGCCGATGCAGTGTGCAGACGTCGCGCAAGCAGAGCTGATGGAGTAGTTTACGCCGTGAATTTTGAACGGGGTGGCGAGGCAAGCAGAAACCGCAGAGGCCATCGCTTTAGTGACCACATAAGGGCCGACTGCTTTCAAGCCGCGCGGGCTACGCATTGCGTCTGCACCGAACACCTGAGATTTTGAAGAACCGCCAGATCCGGCAATCAGGCCCACACGTGGGTTGTTCTGATAGACCTCTTCTTTCAGCCCGGCGTCTTCAACAGCCTGCTGCATAGAGAGGTAAGCGTAGATAGAGGCATCGTTCATGAAACGGACCACTTTACGGTCAATCAGACCGGTGGTGTCCAGTTTGACGTTACCCCACACGTGGCTACGCATTCCAGAATCTTTGAATTCTTGAGAGAAAGTGATCCCCGAGCGTCCTTCACGCAGAGATGCCAGGACTTCCTGCTGGTTGCTACCGATGCTGGAAACGATGCCCAGGCCAGTAATCACTGCACGTTTCATTCAATACCTCTGTAAGTCGCACTATTTTAAGTTTCGAGTCGCAAGATAGCGTACACTTGTACGCCGAACAAGTCCGATCAGCCAATTTATGTATAAATTTGCGCCTTCAGGCACACATCGCTAAGATCGCCGCACGCCTTGCATTGCGAGTAACTTACGTGAAACAAAACGCCATACAACCTGCCAACCTTGAATTTAACGCTGAGGGTACACCTGTTTCCCGAGATTTTGATGATGTCTATTTTTCCAACGATAACGGTCTGGAAGAGACCAGATACGTGTTTCTCGGAGGAAACCGGATACCCGAACGTTTTGCTGCTCACGACCGGGCCCATTTCGTGGTTGCCGAAAGCGGATTCGGTACAGGATTGAATTTCCTCACGCTCTGGCAGGCGTTTTCAGAATTTCGCCGCACATCCCCGCAGGCTACGCTGCAAAGATTACATTTCATCAGTTTTGAAAAATTCCCGCTGCGTGCCGATGACCTGAAACTCGCTCATCAGCACTGGCCTGAACTGGACAGTTTTGCAACGCAGCTTCAGGCGCAGTGGCCACTGCCGTTCTCTGGCTGCCACCGCCTGCTTTTGGAGGGCGGAAATGTCACGCTCGACCTGTGGTTTGGCGATATTAACGAGCTGGTAGATACGCTGGACGACTCGCTTAATCAGCAGGTCGATGCCTGGTTCCTGGATGGCTTTGCTCCCTCGAAAAACCCGGATATGTGGACGCCGACGTTGTTCAATGCCATGGCGAGGCTGGCACGTCCGGAGAGCACGGTGGCAACGTTTACCTCCGCAGGCTTTGTGCGTCGGGGTCTGAATGAGGCCGGTTTTAGCATGAAGAAAACCAAAGGCTTCGGGCGTAAACGAGAAATGCTGACCGGGCAGCGGAATATTTCTCAACCAGCCCAAAGCAAAACGCCGTGGTTTGCCCGCACGGGCAGCACAGCGAAAGAGACCGCCATCGTCGGCGGCGGCATTGCCAGCGCCCTGCTCTCTCTTGCACTTTTGCGACGTGGCTGGAAGGTGACGCTCTATTGTGAAGACGAGATGCCTGCGCAAGGGGCTTCCGGCAATCGTCAGGGCGCGCTTTATCCCTTGCTTAGCGCTCACGACGCCGCGCTGGAACAATTCTTCCCCGCCGCTTTTACCTTTGCTCGTCGGTATTACGATTCGCTGCCTCTCGACTTTGATCATGAGTGGTGTGGCGTCACTCAACTGGGCTGGGATGAGAAAAGCGCTAAGAAAATAACCAACATGCTGGCGCTGGGCCTGCCCGAAGAAATTGCTGTTGCGATTTCAGCAGAGCAAGCGAATGACATGACAGGCGTGGAAACAGGCTGTGGCGGCATTCATTATCCACTCGGCGGCTGGTTGTGCCCGGCTCAGTTAACGGCGAATGCGCTGGAACTTGCGCGTCAGCAAGGTCTGAACGTGCACTGGAATCACCGTTGTGCACAGCTTGTGGCTGACGACAAGGGCTGGAACCTGCATTTTGCTAACGGCGAAAACGTTCATCATGCCAGTGTGGTGCTGGCAAACGGACACAAGATCCATCAGTTTAGCCAGACCGAAGAGCTGCCCGTCTATGCTGTTGGCGGTCAAGTGAGCCATATTCCCACCACACCTGCTTTAGCAAAACTTCGCAATGTGCTTTGTTATGACGGCTATCTGACCCCGCAGGATCCTCACCATCAACAACACTGCATCGGCGCCAGCTACCATCGTGGCAAGGCAGAGATGCACTACAGTGATGAAGATCAACAGCAAAATCGCCAGCGTCTGCTCGATTGTTTCCCTGAAGCGGAATGGGCAAAAGAGGTGAATGTCAGCGCCGGTGACGCTCGCTGCGGCGTGAGATGTGCCACACGCGATCATCTGCCAATGCTTGGCAATGTGCCAGATTATTCGCGAACGCTGGACACTTACGTCAGCCTGGCTGAGAACAGTGAAAATGCGCCGCCTGCGCCTGTGCATGAAAATCTGTTCATGCTGGCTGCACTGGGTTCCCGTGGTTTGTGTACTGCGCCATTGACAGCCGAAGTGCTGGCGGCACAAATGAGCCATGAGCCGTTACCGCTCAATAGCATCACGCTTGCGGCACTCAATCCAAATCGCTTGTGGGTCAGGAAACTGCTGAAAGGCAAAGCCGTGCTCAAAGCAGGCTGATGCGCTGCCGTGCCTGCTTGCGGTACTGCAACGGCGTCTGGCGCATCATGCGTTTAAAACAGGTGATAAAGTAGGTTGTTTCCTGAAAACCTACTTTCACCGCGATCTCCTCCACGCTCATTTCGCTGGTGCGCAGCAAATCACAGCTGCGCTTTAACCTTCGCGTCAGCAAATATTCGTGAATACTGCCGCCCGTCTGCTGACGAAAAATGCGTGAGGTGTAGCTGCGGGACAAGCCGATGTCTCGCGCTAAGTCCTCCAGCGAAAACTTCTCTCCGTAGTGTTTTTCCAGCCACTGCATAATTTGCGCTGAAGCCGTTTGCTGCTGCGGCGTGCTGATCGTCGGTTGGGCCGGAAGCAAAGACAAAATTTGCATCACCAGAAACGCGACTTCATCCGCCGGATAATGTTCCCGTGACTCCAGCGCAGCAAACTGCGCCAGTACGGTTTCCATATACGCGGCATGTTCCCCTAAATCATAAGCCTGAGCGGGCGCGCTGGTCGCCGCCAGATGAGCAAACTGCGCCTGAAAACGAGGAAACTGTTGCAGGTTACTTTCGACGGCGGATTGCTCGATATGCATCGTCGAACGGTGGTAATGATTGTGCTCGTTCTCGTCGACATGCACTTTGTGCAACCGAAAGGGCGGGAAGATAAACAGACGACCGGGGCGCGCGGTGTAATGCTGATTATCGACCACCACGATGCCATAACCCTTAGAAATATAAAGAAACTCTACGCACTGATGCCAGTGATAGTAAAGCGCGCTCGACCCTCTCATCCGGTTGAATGAGATAGCCTGATGTTCAAGCGTTATCCGTTCCAGTAATTGCGCATCGCCCATCCGCTCACCATGACAACAGAATTAAATTTTTAGCCTACGGTTTGCAATTTATTGCCCTGTTTGGCGGGAAAATCCAGTGAAGTTGAAATGGCGGTTCATTTTTGTGAAGCGGCTCACTCAGCGCAGGAAAGAAAAGCGGCTAGGCTTGGTTTCGCCGCAGGTATGCTGGCGATAACAAATCCAATAACAATCACTTTTCCTTGATCTCGTGTCTGACGGGAGGGCCTCGTGCAACCTGAAAACATTACCTTTGATAATCCCTTAAAAGAACGTCGTGACCTGACAAAATGGGTGAACGAAATACTCAATGCCGTGACGCCATTCTTCAAAAATAATGCCAGCGGGATCGATCTCGCTAACTTCACCACCCATTACGGCCAACGCATTGCCAACATGGAAGCGTTCTCCCGTTTACTGTGGGGCGTGACACCACTGCTGGCAGGCGGTCAGGAACCGGAACAACTTTCACTTTATATTCAGGCCATTAAATACGGTGTCAATCCACAACATCCAGATTATTGGGGTGAAATCGGCCATAGTGATCAGCGTGTTGTCGAAATGGCGGCTTACGGGCTGCTGTTAGCGCTCGCCCACCAGCCGCTGCTGGCGCATTTTAATGAGCAGGAAAAGCAGCAACTCTGGCACTGGCTGAAGCAAAGTGAAACCGCCACCATTCCGGACAACAACTGGCACTTTTTCCCGATTCTGGTGCAGGTCGGTTTTCATCACGCAGGAATGCCGGTCAACCGCGAGGCTATCGAGCGTCATTTTGATGCCATGGAGCGCTACTGGCTGGGTGACGGCTGGTACAGCGACGGCCCAGAACGCCCGCGCGATTACTACATTTCCATGGGCTTTCACTTCTACGGCCTGATTTATTCCCGTCTGATGAAGGACGTTGACCCACAACGCTGCGCAGTGTTGCGTGAAAGGGCCGCCGTTTTCGCTCAGGATTTTATTCACTTCTTCGAGGAAAACGGCGCAGCCATACCTTTCGGCCGAAGCCTGACCTATCGGTTTGCCCAGGCCGCCTTCTGGAGCGCTGCTGCTTTTGCCGGGCTGGAAGTGTATTCACCTGGCATCATGAAAGGCATCGTTTTGCGCCACCTGCGTTGGTGGATGCAGCAACAGCCGTTTGACCGGGATGGCGTGCTTAGCGTCGGCTACAGCTATCCGAACCTGATTATGGCTGAAGATTACAACGCGCCGGGTTCACCGTACTGGGCACTGAAAACTGTGCTGGTACTGGCGCTCGGTGAAAACAGCGCCTTCTGGCAGGCAGAGGAAGAAGCTCTGCCAGCACGCCACTCACCTCACGCGATTCCTCGTGCAGACCAGGTGTTGGTCCATCAGCCACGTCATCTGTGGATGCTGACCTCCGGGCAGTGGGAGCGAAATAACTTCGTCAACACCGAAGCTAAATACTGCAAGTTTGCCTACTCCACACGCTATGCCTTTAACGTTGAACGCGGGCGTTTCGGCCTGCCGCATGCCTCTCCCGATTCAATGCTACTGCTCAGCGAAAAGGACAATTACTGGCGCGGTCGTCGTGACTGCATGCAGGTCACCACCCAGCAAAATTACCTCTACAGCCGTTGGCAGCCCTGGAATGATGTCACCGTCGACACCTGGTTGGTGGCGCAAGGAAACTGGCAAATTCGTGTTCATCATCTGAAAACAGCACGTGAGCTGGACACGGCGGAAGGCGGTTTTAGCCTTTGCTCTCGCCCTCAGCCAGAACAGCACACAGCCACCGGGATCAGCCAACTTTCCGGTGAGTCAGATCTCAGCGCAATCCACTGTCTGAGTCTGCGTCCGCGCCAGGGCGAGGTCGTTCTCACGCCACCAAACAGCAATCTTCTGTTTGCCGACAGGGCTGCCGTGCCGGTTTTACGCGGTGAGCTTTCAGTGGGCCAGCACTTACTGGTGTGCGCTGTCTGGGCCGGTGATCCGCAGGATTACGACGTAAACAGCCTACCGCAGATAAGCCATCACGACAAAGTGATCCAGCTGAAATCAGCGGCAATGGAAACGCATTTTACCCTGCCGGAACTGCCGTAAAGCGGAGGAAAAATCATGTCGACAAGTACCCCACGCAGTGCGCAATTCAAGATGAGCAGCTTCATCTTTCTCTACTTCTTTACCTGGTCTTCAAGCTTTGGGTTGTATGCTCTGTGGCTGAGTCAGAAAGTTGGGCTCGACAGCATCACCATCGGTAGCGTGTTCGCCATTAACGGCGTGTTTGCGGTGATCATGAAGCCGGTTTATGGCTACATCATGGACAAGATCGGGATGAGCAAATGGCTGCTCTATTTTGTCTGTGCCGTTTCCGCGCTGATGGCACCGTTCTTCGTCACCGTCTATCAGCCGTTGCTGTTGAGCCATACAACCGTCGGTATTTTTGTAGGGGCGTTCTATCTCAGCCTTGGCTGGTACGCAGGCGTTGCTGCCGCTGAATCCTACACTGACCGTTTTAGCCGCCTTTATGGGCTGGAGTTCGGGCGCATCCGCATGTGGGGATCGCTGGGCTGGGCGATGGCGGCCTCGGTCTCTGGTGTGCTGTTTAACTTCACGCCGTTAGCCAACTTCGTGGTCAGCAGCACGACCTCCGTTTTGATGCTACTGGTGCTTATCAGTCTGAAAATTGGCGATGCACAGTTGCGCAGCAACAACGTCATCTCTGAGAACAAAATCGTGTTCAGCGATGTGATTTTGCTGCTGAAGAACCGCAAATTCTGGATGTTCAGCCTGTATGTGGCGGGTGTGGCATGGATGATGTTTGTCGCCGAACAGCAGTTTCCGCGCTACTTCGTCTCCTTCTTCGACACCAAAGAGCAAGGAAACGCCTGGTACGGCTATCTGAGCACCGTCCAGTCCGGCACTGAGTTCGTGATGATGATGTTTATCCCGATGCTGGTGAACCATTACGGCGCCAAAAAAGGCCTGCTGCTGTGCGGTTGTGTGGTCGGCGCACGCCTGATTGCCTCAGGGTTGACCACCGATCCGCTGATGATCTCCATTATCAAGCCGCTGTACGGCATGGAGATTGCCCTGCTGTTGATTTCGGTCTTCAAGTACATCGCCGAGCACTTCAACAAAAAGGTTAACGCCACCATGTATCTGCTGGGCTATCAGGCAATGATCTATGTCGGCTCGGTGGTTGTCGCGCCGCCAGCCGGTTATCTGTACGCCAAAATCGGCTTCGAGCACACCTATCTGATGATGGGTTGTTGCGCCCTGTTCTTCACCCTGGTTTCCAGTTTCACCCTTTCGCGCTGCCGTTCCGCTCGCCACCCCGAGCCTGAAGAGCTGCACGTTCTGGACACTGTGTCCGTTGCCCCCGCTAAAAGTCATTAAGGAGATACCATGACCGCTTCCGTTGTTACCGAACCGCTGCGCCCTGTTGAGCTCTATGCGATTGACCGCCAGGCGTTGCGCCAAAGTCTGGATGCCGCGCTGGGTCGCGTCACAAGAAAACTGGACAAAAATATCACCGCCTTCGGCGACAGTTTCCCGGGCGAAGCCTGTGAAGGCGGCATCTGGCCACGTACGAAAAATGTTGAGTGGACCACCAGCTTCTGGACAGGCCAGCTCTGGCTGGCGTGGGAGATGACCGGAAAAGCGCATTATCGTGAGGCCGCCGAACGTACCCTGCCGTCTTTCTACGAGCGTATTGAGAAACGAATCGAAACCGCCACGCATGACCTCGGTTTTCTCTATTCATTGTCTTGCGTCAGCGCCTGGCGGTTGACCGGCAATGAAACCGCGCGCCAGTCGGCATTACAGGCTGCGAACGCGCTAATGGAGCGTTTCAACCCGACGGCAAAAATCATCCAGGCATGGGGCGACCTGAACGACCCAGAGCAGCAAGGCCGGATGATCATCGACTGCAATATGAACCTGCCGCTGCTGTACTGGGCCAGCGAACAAACTGGCGATGCACGTTACGCACAAGCCGCAACTGCGCATGCGGAGCAGGCTGCGCGCTACATTGTGCGCCCCGACGCTTCCACTTATCACACCTACTATATGGATGTGAAAACGGGTGAACCACGCTTCGGCAACACCCATCAGGGTTACAGCGACAGTTCCTGCTGGTCACGCGGTCAGGCGTGGGGGATTTATGGCTTCCTGCTGAGCTATCTTCATACCGGCGATAAAAGCATGGTCGAGTTATCACGCAGCCTGACGCACTACTTTATCAATCGCCTTCCGGAAGATTCCGTGTGCCATTGGGACCTGGCATTGCTGGGCACAGACGCCGTGCGCGACAGTTCAGCAGCAGCGATCACCGTGTGCGGGTTGCTGGAACTGGTCAAAGCACTGCCAACGCTTGATCCCCATCGGGCGCATTACGAAGAGATGGCGCTGCGGATCATGCAATCGCTGACGGACAATTATCTCGCCCACGACGATGAGCCTTGTGAAGGTTTGTTGAAGCATTCCGTGTATCACATGGCGAGCGGCAAAGGCGTGGATCAGTGCTGTAGCTGGGGGGATTATTTCTATCTTGAGGCGTTGATGCGTTTGCGCCAGATTTGGCCACTTTACTGGTAAACCATGATGCCGGGTGGCGGCTAACGCCTTACCCGGCCTACGAAATTTGTAGGCCCGGTAAGCGCAGCGCCACCGGGCAATTCAGCTGTCAGACTTTCGCCTTCTGGAACAACGTGTCCCACATTCCCAGCACCAGAGCCTGGTCGCGAGGATTGAGTTCACCCGCCTGAATCGCCTTTTCCAGGCTGTGAGACACTTCTCCGTAAACCGCTTCTGGGGAGTGATCGTCGCCCGCTTCCAGCTCGGCGACGGCCAGCGTCAAGTGACCGCGCAGATAACCGCTGGCAAACAGCTCGTCATCACTGGCGTGTTCCACCATCTCATCAATTAACGCCAGAATGCGCGATTCAAATTCTGCGATCATCTTCTTTCCTCAATTTAGATATCTTCCGGCCAGGGGAAGTGTTCCGCCTTTAACGTCGGCGTTAGATAAAACTCTTGTAATGCCTTGATGAAACGCGCCGGGCGAGCAGGAATGCCTTGTTCCAGATACTCCATCACCTGCGCGTGGACGCGGCGCTGAAAGACGATGCGATCTGGCTCGAAGTCACCTTCAAGGTTGTCGCAGCTCACGTTGAACGGGAAACCCGCCGCCACGCAAAACAGCCAGTCAAACGCCTGCGGTTTCACTTCCACATCTTCGAACTTGCTTTGTGTCATCGCATCGCGACCGTCCGGGCAATACCAGTAACCAAAATCAACCTGCTTACGGCGTTCCGCCCCGGCAATGCACCAGTGCGAAATTTCGTGCAGCCCGCTGGCATAGAAGCCATGCGCAAAGACGATGCGGTTGAACGGCGCCTCGTCATCAGCAGGAAGATAAACGGGTTCGTCGTCGCCTTTAATCAGACGGGTATTAAAATCATCGGCAAAGCAGCCGTCGAAGATGTCGATCAGCTGCTGATAATGGTGTTGTTGTTGCATCAGTGAAGTCCCAACCACTGGAGGATTTCAGCCCCATGGCTGTCATAGAGAAGTTTAGCGCTCATCACCGCCGAAACGATAACAATCATCGGTCGGATCAGCTTTTGTCCTTTGCTGAGCACCAGCCGCGATCCCATTCGCGCCCCTAAAAATTGCCCGGCCATCATCACGAAACCCGTCGCCCAAAGGACTTCGCCACCGATGATAAACAGCAGCAATCCGCCCACGTTAGAGGTGGCATTCAGCACTTTGGCATGAGCGGTGGATTTAGCCAGGTTAAACCCGGCGAGGGTGACGAAGGCCAGCGCATAAAACGAGCCTGCCCCAGGGCCAAAAAAACCGTCATAAAAGCCGACACAGCCGCCTGCAATCAAGGCAAACGGCAAGCCATGAAGGCGACGCTGACGATCCTCTTCCCCGAGCCTTGGCATCAACAGGAAATACAGCCCAATCCCTATCACCAGCAGCGGTAGAATCTGACGTAATACGTCGGACTTCACGTGCTGCACCAGCAGCGCACCGGTCATCGACCCGATAAAGGTCATCAGGATATTGAGCTTTTGCTCCTTTAAATTCACCACGCCGCGGCGAACAAAATAGAGCGAGGAAGAGAGCGACCCACCGCAAGCCTGCAGCTTGTTAGTGGCCAGCGCATTAGCCGGAGACATTCCCACCGCCAACAGCGCCGGTATGGTCAGCAGACCACCGCCTCCCGCCAGCGAATCGATAAACCCGGCCAGCAGAGCAACAAAGAAAAGTGCCACCAGCAACAGCGGTGACACCATAAAAATTTCAGTGAAATGTTCCATCACAGCACATGTTCATCCAGTAACGCCTGGCAGGAAGGCGGCAACGGTGGCGGCATCTTCTTCTCAGGTTTGGTTGATCCTGGTTTCGGTGGCTCAAACCAGCTTTGCAGTTCCGCCCCGCAACCGTCACCCGCAGGTGGCGCAGCCTGATCCTGACATTCCAGGCTTCCCGCCGGGCAACGCAGACGCACATGCATATGCGCACGATGCTGGAACCAGGGACGCACTTTGCGCAGCCAGTCGCGATCGGTGCCCGCATCCAGACAAAGCTGCTGCTTGATGGCCGGGTTGACGAAAATACGCGTCACGTCGTTATCTTCCGCCGCCAGCTTAATCAGGCTGCTGATTTGCGGCGTCCACAGTGACGAGCGAACGTGCTTGCCGTCGGCCGCGACCAAATCCAGCGCTTGTGGCTTCAGCAGTTGAGCCGACGTCCAGCGTGTTTGCGGAAGTTGCAGGAAAATGTCCACGTCCAGACCACTCTGGTGGCTGGCGTGGCCGCCGTTAAAACGCCCGCCCGCCGGCATCCCCATATCGCCAATCAGCAGCGTGCCCATTCCCAGGTTATGCACCTGAGTGCTGAGACGCTGAATGAACAAAATCAGATCGGGATGACCGAAGTAGCGACGCTGGTCGGTGCGCATCACCTGATAATTATCAGACTGCAGCGGCAACCCTTGCGCCCCAACGATACACCCGTTGGCAAACGCACCGATTGACTGTGCAGAGCCGGGGATCGGCTGTGTGATTTTCTGCCATGGCGTGGCGGCGAAACCCGCGCTACTGGCGAGCAGTGCCAGCAGCGCAATAACAGTTTTTTTCATTTTCCCGCGTCTTCCTTGCGTGATTACCAGCGAGGAAGGGAGGTGGTGACATCCGCATTCTGCGCACGCTGGCGCAGCAGATGATCCATCAGCACGATCGCCAGCATGGCTTCCGCGATCGGCACTGCGCGGATACCCACGCACGGATCGTGACGCCCTTTAGTGATCATCTCCACTTCTTCGCCGAAACGATTGATCGTACGGCCCGGCACGGTGATGCTGGACGTCGGTTTCAGCGCCATGTGGGCCACAATTTGCTGACCACTGCTGATCCCGCCCAGAATGCCGCCTGCATGGTTGCTCTGGAAACCTGCTTTGGTGATTTCATCGCGGTTTTCGCTGCCGCGCAGACTGACAACCTCAAAACCGTCGCCAATTTCCACGCCTTTCACCGCATTGATGCTCATCAGCGCATGTGCGATATCCGCATCCAGACGATCGAAAACCGGTTCGCCCAATCCTGGCGGCACGCCATCAGCCACCACGGTGATTTTCGCGCCAATCGAATCGCCTTCTTTTTTCAGGCCGCGCATCAGTTCATCGAGCGCTTCGATTTTGTCCGGATCCGGGCAGAAGAACGGGTTCTGCTCAACCTGGCTCCAGTCTTTGATTTCCAGCGGAATGTCGCCCATTTGGGTCATGCAGCCGCGGATAACAATACCGAATTTCTCGGCCAGATATTTTTTGGCAATCGCCCCTGCCGCCACACGCATGGCGGTTTCGCGAGCGGAAGAACGCCCGCCGCCGCGATAGTCACGCAGGCCATATTTTTGCTCGTAGGTGTAATCAGCGTGGCCCGGACGGAACACGTCCTTGATGGCGCTGTAATCCTGCGAGCGCTGATCGGTGTTTTCAATCAGCAGCCCAATACTGGTCCCGGTGGTCACACCTTCGAAAACACCGGAAAGGATTTTCACCTGATCGGGTTCACGGCGTTGGGTGGTATAGCGTGACGTGCCTGGGCGACGACGGTCGAGATCGTGCTGCAGGTCGGCTTCCGTCAACGGAATGCCCGGCGGCACGCCGTCAACGATGCAGCCAAGCGCGACACCGTGAGATTCGCCAAAGGTGGTTACGCGAAAGAGTTGTCCAATTGTGTTTCCTGCCATCACGGCTCCGATCGAGTTTTAATTAATCTTTATAGAGGCTGAAGTGTTCGCGGGCAGCGAGAAGCTGCGCTTTGGTGAGCATAAAGACGCCGTCACCGCCATTATCAAACTCAAGCCAGGTGAACGGAACGTCAGGATACTGCTCTATCAGATGTACCATGCTGTTACCGACTTCACAAATCAGAATGCCGTCGTCAGTCAGGTAGTCCGGTGCGTTGCCAAGAATGCGACGCGTCAGTTTCAGGCCATCGGAACCCGATGCCAGACCCAGTTCGGGTTCATGACGATATTCGTTTGGCAGGTCTGCCATATCTTCAGCGTCAACGTACGGCGGGTTGGTCACGATCAGGTCGTACTGTACTTTCGGCAGGTCGCGGAACAGGTCGGAACGGATTGGCGTGACGTGGTTAATCAGACCATGGTCTTCGATATTGTGCTCGGCAACCGCCAGCGCATCTGGGGAGATATCCACCCCATCGACTTCCGCTTCCGGGAAGGCGTAAGCGCACGCAATGGCGATACAGCCGCTGCCGGTACACATATCAAGAATGTGCTCTGGCTGATGGGAAATCAGGCCCGCAAAACGGTTGTTGATAAGCTCGCCAATCGGCGAACGCGGCACGAGTACGCGCTCATCAACATAGAATTCGTGGCCACAGAACCAGGCTTTGTTGGTCAGGTAAGAAACCGGAATGCGCTCGTTAACGCGGCGAATCACACGCTCAACGATACGGTGTTTCTCACTTGAAGTCAGACGTGCGGTGCGCATGTCTTCAGGGATATCCAGCGGCAAATAAAGAGACGGCAGCACCAGCTGTACGGCTTCATCCCACGGGTTGTCGGTACCGTGACCGTACCAGATGCCCGCTGCGCTGAAACGGCTGACCGCCCAACGCAACATGTCCTGAATGGTGTGCAGTTCACTGACTGCTTCATCGACAAAAATTTTATCCACTTTCCCCTCCAGGGCACGCTCGCTGAATTTCGGCGGCTAGTTTGCCATGAAGACGGCGATAAATCAGCACTCTTGCAGCTCAGGGGCGGGGAAAAAATGCGTTTTCCCTGCCCGCAAGCCAATGGAGTCGGGTAAACTGTCGAAAAGCGAAAACGGAAAGAGAAAATGAAGAAGAAAACCTCACTCAGCGAGGAGGATCAGGCGCTGTTTCGCCAGCTGATGACCGGCACGCGGAAAATCAAGCAGGACACCATTGTTCACCGCCCGGCACGCAAGAAAATCAGCGAAGTGCCGGTCAAACGGTTGATTCAGGAGCAGGCCGATAACAGCCACTATTTTTCAGACGAATTTCAGCCGTTATTGAACACCGAAGGCGCGATGAAATACGTGCGTCAGGACGTGAGTCATTTTGAGGCGAAAAAACTGCGTCGTGGTGATTACTCGCCCGAGCTGTTTCTGGATTTGCATGGGTTAACGCAGATGCAAGCTAAGCAGGAATTAGGCGCGCTGATTGCCGCCTGCCGCCGTGAACACGTCTTTTGCGCTTGTGTGATGCACGGGCACGGTAAACATATTCTGAAGCAGCAGACGCCCCTGTGGCTGGCACAGCATCCGCATGTGATGGCGTTTCATCAGGCACCCAAAGAGTACGGCGGAGATGCCGCATTGCTGGTGTTGATTGAGGTAGAAGAGTGGCAGCCGCCAGAATTGCCTTGAGTCGAACCGGGATAAGAGCCTGAACAGGCTTATAAAGCGGCGGGAAGCACACGGCTCACCCGCCTTTTGCTCAGATGGCTTTCGCCATCTTCAGATTGCACGGACTCATTTGCCAGTTGAAATGGCCTTGTCCGTCTGCCTCAAGGGTGACATTGGCAATCGCGGATGTGGAGAACATCGGCGGCGCTTCCCCCGGGCACAGCTCGGAGACCAGGTAACCGACCAGCGGCAGGTGAGAAACAACCAGCGCAGAGGCCACGCCTTCATTAGCCAGCGCCTGCAGATAGGCGCTCACCAGGCCCACATCGCCGCATGGCGTGAGCTCCGGCAGGACATCAATCTCTTTTGGCAGGTTCATGCATTCCCCCACCACATCCAGCGTCTGTTCTGCTCGTAAGAACGGGCTGACCAGTACGCGCTCAATATCCACTTTTTGACCTTTCAGCCAGGTTGCCATTTGACGGGATTCATCACACCCACAGGTAGTGAGAGGACGAACCGAGTCGCTGGCTGCATCCAGGGCAGCGTCGCCGTGACGCATAATAAAAACTTGCATATTGCACCGCTTTTGTTAACCAGAAGCATCGAAGTAAATCAAACGCGCTTACACGCTCTTTACTCGATGGCCGGGCATTGTGCCTGATCCATCCAATGAATGAAACGCTGTTTTTTACCTCAATGGCGTAAGTATAGTCAATCTTTGTTTACAAAATAGCCATTCAGCAGCGTTATAGATTGTCCGGATTACCCTTTCTTTGACCTCAACTCAACGTCTCAGTTTCATTTATCGGCCAAAAGGTCAGTCCCTGTTCTGCCATCCTTGTTAAAGCTTCGCACGGGGTGAACCGCGGCCCATATTGGGCAGTGAGGCGTTGCAGAATCGCCACCACTTCTCCCGCGCCGAGGGTATCCATATAGCGGAACGGGCCGCCCAAAAACGGCGGAAAACCAATGCCAAACACCGCGCCAATATCACCATCACGCGCGCTGCGCACAACCTGTTCGTCAAAACAACGCGCTGCTTCATTCAGCATCATCATCACACAGCGTTCAGCAATCTGCTGTTCAGAGAGCGCATTTTTCTGCCCGACCTGAATAAGCTTATAAATGGCAGGGTCAGGCTGTTTTTTGCTTTTACGCCCTTTCGCGGCGTAAAGATAGAAACCCCGACCATTTTTTCTGCCTTTGCGATCGTCGTTCAAAATTGCGCTAATGATATTTGCAGGCGCGCTAAAACGTTCTCCGTAGGCACTTTCCAGTACCGGAATAATTTTAGTCCCGGTATCAATCCCCACCTCATCCAAAAGTTGGATTGGCCCCACCGGGAAACCGAATTTCACCAGCGCATCATCAATATGATCAATGCTTTCGCCTTCCGTCAGCAGGCGCATCGCCTCGTTAATGTACGGCGCGAGAATGCGGTTAACGTAGAAACCAGCCTTATCAGCAACCACCACCGGTGTTTTACCAAGCTGTTTCGCCAGCTTCACAGTGGTGGCAATGGTCGTTTCCGATGTGCCTTCATGGGGAATGATTTCCACCAACGGCATTTTCTCGACCGGACTGAAAAAGTGCAGCCCAATCACCTGCTCCGGACGTTGCGCCGTTGCGGCAATGTCGCCAATCGGCAACGAGGAAGTGTTGGAGGCAAAGATGGTATGCGGCGCAAAATTCGCCTCCACATCAGCCACCATTTGCTGCTTCAGCGCCAAATCTTCGAAGACCGCTTCAATCACCACGTCGCGGTGTGAAAAGCCCTGATAATCGGTTGTGCCGGAAATCAGCGCCAGTTGACTGTCGCGCTCACTGGCTCTGATATGGCGGCGACGGACCTTTTTATCAAGCAATTCCCAACTGTACTTCAGCGCATGGTTGATGCCCTTGGCATTAATGTCTTTGATGCGCACTGGCAATCTGGCTTTACTCGCCGTCACGAAGGCGATTCCGCCGCCCATTAACCCGCCCCCCAGCACGGCAGCAGAGCGCAGCGTCTGAGGTTCGGCATTGGCACCCGGATCTTTTTTTACTTCGGTACTGGCGAAAAAGATGGAGCGTAAGGCTTTGGATTCCGGCGTCATGGCCAGTTCGCCAAAAGCCTGCGCTTCAGCTTCGTAACCGCTGGTACTGCCCTGCGCCAGGCCGGTTTCCAGCACCTTCAAAATACGGGTGGTTGCAGGATAATTTCCGTGGGTTTTCTGTTCGGTTTTCTTGCCGGCCATGCTGAAAACCAGATTGCGCGCCAACGGCCCGGCGAGCAGGCGTTCACGCACTGGCAAGCGGCGGCTGGCAGGACGTTCTTGTTTTGCCAGTTCAACGGCAGCCTGAAGCAGGATCGTGTGCGGCACCACCTCATCCACTAACCCGGCCTTCAGTGCCTGGCGTGCGCGAAGCTGCTTGCCCGTCAGGATCATCTCCAGCGCGGTGCTGATACCAATCAAACGTGGCAATCGCTGCGTTCCGCCCGAACCGGGCAACAGGCCAAGCTGTACTTCAGGCAGACCCAGCACGGTTTTAGGATCGTCACTGCAAATGCGACTGTGGCAGGCCAAAGCCAGTTCCAGCCCACCGCCCAGGCAAGCACCGTGAATGGCGGCGATGACCGGGATTGGTAAAGCATGGATCTCGGCCATAATCTGTTGCCCCTGGCGCGCCAGGGCTTCGGCTTCCTGCGCTGTTTTACAGTTGCCAATCATGTTGATGTCGGCTCCGGCGATAAAGTTATCCGGTTTTGCCGAGATAAAGACCACGCCGCGAAGCGCTTTGTTATCGCGGATTTGCTTGAGTATCGCGCGAACCTGAACGCCAAACTCTGCTTTCAGGGTATTCATCTTTTCGCCAGGGACATCAATGTTGATGACCGCGACGTTATCGAGGCGCTCAGTCAGGGTAAATGCGGATGTCATGTCCATTATTCGGCCTCCAGAACCATTGCCGCGCCAAGCCCACCGGCCGCACAAGCCGTCACCAATCCGAAACCGCCGCCGCGACGACGAAGCTCATTCAGTGTCTGAGTGATCATCCTCGCCCCTGTTGCAGCGAAAGGATGTCCGTAAGCAATTGAGCCACCAAGCACGTTAAATTTGCTGTCGTCGATCTCGCCGGTGGCATGGCTGCGCCCCAGCACGTCGCGGGCAAAGCGTTCGCTTGCCAGGAGCTGCACATTCGCCAGCGTTTGTGCGGCAAAAGCTTCGTGCATATCAAAGAGAGTCAGGTCAGCCATCGTCAGACCGGCACGTTCCAGCGCCAGCGGCGTTGACCAGGCGGGGCCGAGTAACATGTCCTGCCAGACATCAATCGCGGTAAACGCATAGCTGCGCAGGTAGCCCAGCGGCTTGAGGCCAAGTTCTTTTGCGCGAGATTCAGTCATCAGGATCACCGCAGCGGCACCATCTGTCAGCGGCGTGCTGTTCGCGGCGGTCACGGTCCCGTGTTTGCGATCAAACGCCGGGCGCAGCTTGGCGTAATCAGCAAGCGAAGAGTTGGTGCGGATATTGTTATCTTTTTCCAGCGGCTCGCGGAACGGCGGTGAATAAGCCGTCATGACTTCTTCCGCCAGCTTCCCCTCTTCCCACGCTTTTGCCGCATGTAAATGAGAGCGATGCGCCAGCGCATCCTGCTGTTCACGGGTGATGCCCCAGGTTTTCGCCATTTGCTCCGCGGTATCGCCCATGCGCAATCCGGTGGAATATTCAGCCACCGCAGGCGGAACAGGGGCTAAATCTTTGAGCTTCAGACGCGAGAACAGTTTGAGTTTTTGCCCCAAAGTACGGGCTTTGTTGGCATCCACCAGCGTTCGCGCCAGCGTTTTACTCACGCCAATCGGCAGAACCGAAGAAGAATCCGCCCCACCGGCAATGCCAGCACGAATGGTGCCTGCCATCAAACTTTCCGCCACGTTAGCTACCGCCTGGAAACTGGTGGCGCAGGCACGACTGACGCTGTAAGCATCGGTATGCACGCTCATTCCGGTACCGAGCACAATTTCGCGGGCAATATTGGGCGCTTCCGGCATCTGCACCACCTGGCCGAAAACCAGTTGTTCGATGACTTCAGGAGGAATTTCACTGCGAGCCAGCATTTCGCCCACGACCATTTTCCCCAGATCGATAGCCGGAATGCCGTGAAACGCCGTCGCCTGACGGGCAAACGGGGTTCGTAATCCGCTGACAATGGCAATGCGATCGCCCTGACGGGTGATAAGCGGTAATGCCTGACTCATAACCTTCCCCTGATAAATGTAAAAAAGTGGTCTGACCTGATAACAGTCTTAACTAATTTTTTACAGGCAGCCAATCAGGGAAACAAAAAAGTGAGAGCCAAAACACACTGAGGAGAAAAAGAAAACGCCCCTGCAATGCAGAGGCGTTTGGCAGACTTGAGTCGCGAAGGAATTAACGCAGACCGAGCTGGAAAATCAGGGTTTCCGCTTCGCAGGCGAAAACAAAATCAATATCAAGCTGTACGCCGCCTTCAACGTCTTTAAAGACCGGGGTAATTTCGCACGGCTCAGACTCCACGCCGCGAGCTTTCGCACTCAGTGCAGCCAGAGTTTCCTCTGCTTGCGCGCGGGTTTCGAAAACGCGGCTGTAAGAAGCGGTGCAATCGGTGTTGTCCATGATGGTGCCAACATCCATACAGCAGCAAACCGGGGTTTCATCAGCACTGCATTTACTCATCGTAGATTTCCTCTGTATTCGCACTCAGGGTGCCAGATAAACAATGCGTTTATTTTACGCCCCTGCCCGAAGGGTCTCCAGTCGATATTTTCGCTAAGGGGGAGAAGTGACCGAAATCACAATTAAAAATGATCTAAAACAATTTCCCCCTCGTAAGACACCCCGTGAAGGTCGCAATTTTGCCAAGCGGATCGCGTTTCTTAGATCACAACTGAAAAAACTTATAAACATACTTGCAACATTCTAGCTGGTCAGACCTATACTCTCGGCACTGGTCTGATTTCTCTGACGTAACACAGACCCTACACTTCGCGCTTCTGTTACGGCATGTAACAAATTTTGCATAAAAATAACTCAATTGAGGTTATGGTCATGAGCCAAAAAACCCGTTTTACAAAATCTGCTCTCGCAGTTGCAGTGGCACTTGTTTCTTCTCAAGCCTGGTCCGCCGGGTTCCAGTTAAATGAATTCTCAGCCTCTGGCCTGGGCCGTGCTTATTCCGGTGAAGGCGCTATTGCTGACGATCCGGGTAACGCCAGCCGTAACCCGGCGCTGATCATGATGTACGATCGCCCACAGATGTCTATCGGTGGCGTGTTCATCGACCCGGACGTCAATATCAGTGGGAAATCCCCAACCGGTAAGAGCACCGATGCCGATAACATCGCGCCAACCGCGTGGGTACCAAACTTACACTTCGTCATGCCTATTAACGATCAATTTGGTTTCGGCGCGTCCGTTACCTCTAACTATGGTCTGGCAACCGAATATAACAATGACTACGCAGCAGGCAGTGTAGGCGGTAAAACCGACCTGACCACGGCTAACCTGAACCTGAGTGCAGCCTATCGCCTGAACAGCGCGTGGAGCTTCGGCCTCGGTTTTGATGCGGTCTACGCAAAAGCGAAAATCGAGCGCTATGCGGGCGATCTGGGTCAGATTGTTGCCGGTTCTGGCGCACTGAACTCTAACCCACCGCTGGCAGGTGCCGTAGCGCAGATCCCTGCTGATACACAGATTGCGCGCCTGAAAGGCGACGATTGGGGCTTTGGCTGGAACGCCGGCATCCTTTATGAGCTGGATAAAAACAACCGTTACGGCTTCACCTACCGTTCTGAAGTGAAAGTTGACTTCGACAAAGGCGAATACAAGAGCGACCTGCCGTCCGCTTACAACCAGATCCTCGGCAACTTCGGCCTGCCGATGGGCACCGATGGCCACACCGTCGATGGCTCTCTGACGCTGAACCTGCCTGAAATGTGGGAACTGTCTGGTTATAACAAAGTGGCACCGCAGTGGGCTATCCACTATAGCGCGACCTATACCAGCTGGAGCCAGTTCCAGGAGCTGAAAGCTAACGGCTCTAATGGCCAAACGCTGTTCTATAAAGATGAGAGCTTCAAAGACGCATGGCGTCTGGCGCTGGGTACGACCTACTACTATGACGATAACTGGACCTTCCGTACCGGTATCGCCTTTGATGACAGCCCGGTTCCGGCCGACCACCGCTCTATCTCCATCCCGGATCAGGACCGTCTGTGGCTGAGTGCTGGTGCAACTTACGCGTTTAACCAGGATGCTTCAATCGATGTGGGCGCGTCCTACATGCACGGTCAGAACGTCACCATCGAAGAAGGCCCGTACAAATTCCGTTCTGACGGTAAAGCGTGGCTGTTCGGTTCTAACTTCAACTATCGCTTCTGATAGTCTGATTTCAGACACAAAAAAGGGTGAGCCTGGTGCTCACCCTTTTTCTTTTCCTCGCGTTACTGCGAGTCGATATCTTTCAGATCGCCTTCAATCGCTTTGGCGTTCGGGTTCTCTTCCGCGCTGAGTTTCCCGCCATTGGCGATAAAATCATGCTGCTGGAAGTAAGCTTCACGCACCAGGATGTAAGGGTCAGAAGATTGGCGCAGCAGACCATCAGAGTCCAGAAGCTGAGCTCGGGTTTCAATCCCTTCCACCGCCCATTTGCCGATAGACATCGGCCAGGTCAGCCAGGAAAGCACTGGGTACAGGCCATCCGCCATATCACCCACATC
Organism: Scandinavium sp. NPDC088450; assembly: GCF_044900545.1. Classification (NCBI taxonomy): domain Bacteria; kingdom Pseudomonadati; phylum Pseudomonadota; class Gammaproteobacteria; order Enterobacterales; family Enterobacteriaceae; genus Scandinavium; species Scandinavium sp. NPDC088450. The sequence goes on from NZ_JBJDNI010000011.1 coordinate 33,875, forward strand.
ATCACGCACGGTGAAACTGCCATAGAACGGCAACTGCATATAAGGGCCATAGCCGACGCCATAATGCCCCATGGTGCTGCCAAAGCGGTGCGGTGCCACACGCTGCAGTTTCTGATTCGCCATTCCCGCGACATCAATCAAACCGCCCATCCCTAACAAGGTATTAAGGAAGAAACGCGTGAAGTGAACCATCCCCTGATAAGGATCGCCCTGCAGGAACATGTTCACCATGATCGCAGGTTCTTCAAGGTTACTGGTGAAGTTGCCGATCCCGTTTCGCGCAGGCTGTGGAACATAGTCTCTCCAGACGACGGCCACCGGGCGAAGGACATACGGGTCCAGCACATTGAAGTTGAAATCGTACATCGTACGGTTAAAACCTTCGAAGGGGTCCGAACGCCCTTGCGGCTGTTCACCCGTGCTGGCGCATCCCACCAACAATGTCGCGCTCAGCGCAAGCGCAGACAGGCGAAAATTCATAAATATCTCCCTGTAAAGATGGCAATCGCTGCTCTTATGATTTTATACATATATTGAAACAAGCGTATCGCGATTGATGGCATATCCCCAAAATAAGAGTATGCCCTGCACGGTTTCTGATGAAAACCCGCTACGCTTAATCAATCACCAACCAAGACAGGTCTTTCCGCATGGACAATGTAAAAGAAGAGAAAATCACTCGCCATACGGACGAACTGGAAGTCGAAAGTGATGAGAAACGTCAGGGTAAAAAAATAGAAGTGGATGAAGACAGGCTGCCTTCCCGGGCAATGGCGATTCACGAGCATATTCGACAGGACGGCGAGAAAGAACTGGAACGAGACGCGATGGCGCTGCTGTGGTCTGCCATCGCTGCCGGGCTGTCGATGGGCGCCTCACTGTTGGCAAAAGGCATTTTCCACGTTCAGCTTGAAGGCGTACCGGGCGGTTTTCTGCTGGAAAATCTCGGCTACACCTTTGGCTTCGTGATTGTCATCATGGCCCGCCAGCAACTCTTTACAGAAAACACCGTCACCGCCGTGTTGCCGGTGATGCAAAGCCCCACCGCAAGGAATTTTACCCTGTTGATGCGTTTATGGGGCGTTGTGCTGCTCGGCAATATTATTGGCACAGCCGTCGCTGCCTGGGCATTTGAATATATGCCGATTTTCGATGAGCCCACGCGGGATGCGTTTGTGAAAATCGGGATGGACGTGATGAAAAACACTCCCTCAGAAATGTTCGCCAATGCCATTATTTCCGGCTGGATAATCGCCACCATGGTCTGGATGTTCCCGGCTGCCGGTGCTGCGAAAATCGTGGTCATTATTTTGATGACCTGGCTGATTGCGCTGGGCGACACCACTCATATTGTGGTCGGCACTGTGGAGATCCTGTATCTGGTGTTCAGCGGCACCCTGCACTGGCAGGATTTCTTCTGGCCGTTTGCGCTGCCAACCCTTGCGGGCAATATTTGCGGCGGAACCTTTATCTTCGCCTTAATGAGCCATGCGCAAATCCGCAATGATATGAGTAACAAGCGCAAAGCAGAGGCTAAAGCGAAAGCTGAACAAGAGAGTCAAAACGAGGCAGAAAAATAGGGTCAGTGGCGACACTTTAAGCAGTCAGTTGGCTATGTGCTTAACGCACCAGTCAAAAAACGCTATACTCGTGCCGCTTCGTCCCCTTAGTTAAATGGATATAACGAGCCCCTCCTAAGGGCTAGTTGCAGGTTCGATTCCTGCAGGGGACACTTAACTCTTCGTTCCGTTGTGAGAATTCCCTTCTGTTTCGCATGCAACTCTAAGCTCAAAAGCATCCGCTTTATCGACGGTTCCTGACTGAAATTCAAAAACATTTCCCCTATTTTGCCTTTAGCCCACGTCAATAAGGGTGTCTTTTTAAAATCCAAATCTAAACTCAAATTTAAATCTAAACCTCAGGAGTGCCTCATTTCCCAGGGTAGTATCGCGGCCTTTCGCTTGTTTGTTTCACTTTCAGCCTCTGGAAAAATGATGAAAATAAAACCGCTTTCCCTGTTTATTCTCTGCCTGGGAATGGCTCCTGTACTGGCTTCAGCTCAGGCGGGTGTTGTTAAGACCAATAAAGAAAAGTCAGATGATGACCCGACTAAGGTCACCACCAAGGTCGGCGTGGCGTGGTCAGATAACTATGATATGAACGACAGCAACGTCACCTTTTCGGGGTCTTTAGCGCTGGATGAGGCCCGCAAAATCAATGTCAAAGTAAACAGTGATGCGACCGAATGGCGCGTGGGCGGCTCCTGGCTGTTTCCTGTGGGTATCGTGAACTTCAATTTTGGCAAAAACGATTATCCGAATGGGGCCTCACAAACCAACTACTCTGTCGGCACGTTTATCCCCCTGAGTTACTTCGGTATTGAACCAGCCGGTTTCCAGATCTTCCCAATGGCGGGTTATACCTATAACACGGGCGATCATATCGATTGCGACAAAGACGAGAACTCAGCCTGCTCCCAGCCTGGCTTTAATGGCTCCCCTTCCCCGGAAAATGGCTTCCACTCGATGGACACTTCCGGAAGCAGCGGCTATCTGGGGGCCTTTATTCTGAAACCGTTGACGGCAGATCTTCGCCTGTTGAGTTTTCTCGGTGCCTCCTACGGCTCGAAAAATGACGATGGCGATAACTACAAGGGCTACTTCGGCGGTATTGGCCTGGGGTATTCGTTCGATAAGCACAATTCGGTGAGTGGGTTTACCTATATCCAGGATAACAACACTTATCTGGATGAAGCTGAGAAGCGTTTCCAGCTCTCTTACAAATATCAGTTCTAATCCTTCCTGAAAGTCTCATTCAGCTCGCCGCTTCGGTGGGCTGATGATTCCCCTCGCACTAAAAACCCTATAGTTTCAACAGGGTACTACCTCGCTTTTTGAGACTTCCCCGAACGTCGCCAGGAACTGATTTATTCCCCTTTGAAATTATTGTGTCGCCGTTTCACGACAGTTGTAAGTAACTAAAAATTAATAAAAAAATCCTACTTGTCACCCCCATTTTTTAAGCGTACATTAGCGCCGTCTGGAGCACCTGAAGCACAGAATTTTGAGGTGATGCCGAAGAGTAATAAGGGATAAATCCCAATGTTTATTCGAGGCGGTGTCAGCTCTCTATACTCAGTCAGGATATTTTTCATTTGGGCGTGGCAAGGCTACGCGGAGTGATGAGACGTGAAATACTTTTTGATGGGCATCTCTTTTATGGTCATCGTATGGGCCGGTACTTTCGCCCTGATGATTTAGAGCAAGCTTGAGCGTTTGACGAAAAACAGGAGCCGATTTGGCTCCTGTTTGCGTTTCTGGATATAGCGTGTCGGGTGGCGGCTACGCCTGACCCGACCTACGTGATCTGGATTTTGTAGGCCTGTGCAAGCGTAGCGCCGCCAGGCAACAATGTTAATCCGCGCTTTCTGCTTCGGATTTATTACTCGCAGGCAACAGGCCATCTGCACGGAACATCGCTTTGATGCCTCGTACGGCCTGGCGAATGCGATCCCGGTTTTCAATCAGCGCAAAGCGCACGTGGGTATCGCCATAATCGCCAAAACCGATGCCAGGCGATACGCAGACTTTCGCGTCCTGCAGCAATTTCTTCGCAAATTCCAGCGAGCCCATCGCCGCATACTGCTCAGGAATTTTTGCCCAGACGTACATGGATGCTTTTGGCATCTCTACCATCCAGCCCGCTTCATGCAGCCCTTTGACCAGCACATCACGGCGGCGCTTGTATTGCTCGGCGATATCCCGCACGCACTGCTGATCGCCTTCCAGGGCAGCAATTGCCGCAACCTGCAACGGCGTGAACGTCCCGTAATCGTGATAACTTTTGATGCGCGCCAGCGCGTTGACCAACTGCGGATTCCCCACCATAAAGCCGATGCGCCAGCCCGCCATGTTGTAGCTCTTCGACAGGGTGAAAAACTCCACCGCCACGTCTTTAGCGCCGGGCACCTGCATGATTGAAGGCGCTTTCCAGCCGTCATACACGATATCGGCATACGCTAAATCATGCACCACCAGCACGTCATAACGCTTCGCCAGAGCAACAACTTTCTCGAAGAAATCGAGTTCTACGCACTGTGCGGTTGGGTTAGACGGGAAACCGAGGATCATCATTTTCGGTTTTGGATAACTTTCGCGAATCGCACGTTCCAGTTCATTGAAGAAATCAACACCCTCAACCAGCGGAACTGAACGAACCTGCGCCCCGGCGATCACCGCGCCGTAGATATGAATGGGGTAACTTGGGTTCGGCACCAACACGGTATCGCCATGATCGAGAGTCGCCAGCATCAGATGCGCCAGCCCCTCTTTCGAGCCGATCGACACGATCGCTTCTGTTTCAGGGTCGATCTCCACTTCGTACCGATCCTGATACCAACGAGAGATGGCACGACGTAAACGAGGAATACCGCGGGATGTTGAATAGCCGTGTGTATCTGGCCGCTGGGCCACTGTGCAAAGTTTTTCCACAATGTGCTGCGGGGTCGCACCATCCGGGTTACCCATACTGAAGTCGATGATATCTTCACCGCGCCGACGCGCAGCCATCTTCAGTTCAGCCGTGATATTGAAAACATAAGGGGGAAGTCTGTCGATACGGGTAAAACGGCGTTCAGGTTTGAACTCAGCCATAGATTCCTCGGATTACGTTAGCGCCCGGACCGTCCGAGCGACGCTGCCACTTGTGTGGCATGAACACTAAATAACCTGAAAGTTTTCCTGCTGTCGAGAGGCGAAATTAAAAATAACTGGCAAGCTAAAAGAGGAAATGATGACCGGAAGAGTGAAAACTCAGCTTCCCTGATTAGATTATTACGCTCAGACAAAACAACAAATTGATATCATTTACTTTACCAACATTTCCCTCTGAAATGCTTAACCTGCTTAGGATTCAGGAAATCGATAGCAATCCCCTTTTAAAATCGTGGTTTTTCCCTGTTATGCGGATGCAGGATAACTGGCACTCCGCCGTCAGGTTTTTTATCATAGGCCTTTCCCGCGCAATCCACGGCTCTCTCATGCACGAAATTTTCACTATGCTGCTGGCGGTCTTCGACAGAGCCGCCCTGATGCTGATCTGTTTATTCTTCCTCATCCGCATCCGCTTGTTCCGCGAACTGCTGCATAAATCTGCCCACACGCCTAAAGAGCTGCTGGCCGTCACCGCCATCTTCTCGCTGTTTGCCCTGTTCAGCACCTGGTCTGGCGTGCCCGTCGAAGGCTCACTGGTCAACGTGCGTATTATCGCCGTCATGTCCGGCGGGATCTTGTTTGGCCCTTGGGTCGGTGCCATCACCGGGCTCATCGCTGGCACGCACCGTTATCTTATCGATATCGGCGGTGTCACTGCGGTGCCCTGCTTCATTACCAGCATTATCGCCGGGCTGATGTCAGGCTGGATCAACCGCAAAATCCCCAAAGCGCAACACTGGCGAGCGGGTATTCTGGCGGGGATGGTCTGCGAAACGCTAACCATGATCCTCGTTGTCATTTGGGCGCCCACCATGGCGCTGGGCCTCGATATTGTCTCTAAAATTGGCGTGCCGATGATTCTGGGCAGCGTCAGCATTGGGTTTATCGTCCTGCTGGTGCAAAGCGTTGAAAAAGAAAAGGAAGATATGGCCGGACGGCAGGCCAGGCTGGCGCTGGATATTGCCAATAAAACATTGCCGCTGTTTCGCCACGTCAACAGTGAATCTCTGCGACAGGTCTGCGATATCATCCGCCGCGATATCCATGCGGATGCGGTCGCCATTACCGACAACGACAAAGTGCTGGCTTATGTCGGCGTGGGTGAGAAAAATTATAAAGAGAACGATCTGGGGATCAGCCCGCGCACGAAGCAGGCATTACGGGACGGTAAAATCATTATTCGTAATGACGACGAGGCTTATCGCACACCAGAGATCCACTCGCTTCTCATCATTCCGTTATGGGAAAAAGGCATTGTCACCGGCACGCTAAAAATCTATTACTGCCATGCGCACCAGATAACGTCTTCGCTGCAGGAAATGGCGGTAGGCTTATCGCAGATTATCTCGACTCAGCTTGAAGTCTCCCGGGCGGAACAGCTAAGAGAGATGGCAAATAAGGCAGAACTGCGCGCGCTGCAAAGCAAGATTAATCCCCATTTCTTATTCAATGCGCTAAATGCGATTTCTTCGTCGATTCGCCTTAATCCGGACACCGCGCGGCAGCTGATTTTCAACCTCTCACGCTACCTGCGCTATAACATTGAATTAAAGGACGATGAGCAGATTGATATCCGCAAGGAGCTGTACCAAATCAAGGACTATATCGCTATTGAGCAGGCTCGCTTTGGCGACAAGCTGACGGTGATTTACGATATCGATGATGAGGTGAACTGCGTGATCCCAAGCCTGCTGATCCAGCCGTTGGTGGAAAACGCGATCGTCCATGGCATCCAGCCCTGTAAAGGGAAAGGCGTGGTGACACTCAGTATTACCGAAAGTGGAAATCGGGTGCGGATAAGCGTTCGGGACACCGGCAACGGTATCGACCCGGCAGTGATCGCCCGTGTGGAAGCCAATGAAATGCCGGGCAATAAAATTGGCCTGCTTAATGTTCACCACCGGGTGACATTACTGTACGGCGAAGGCCTGCATATCCAGCGTCTGGAGCCTGGCACCGAGATTGCTTTTTACGTGCCAAACCAGCGAGCGCCCGTGACTGCGGCCGTGCCGTTCCAGCTATAAGGAAATCAGGATGAAAGTCATCATTGTTGAAGATGAAGTACTGGCTCAACAGGAACTGACCTGGCTGATTAAAGAGCACAGCCAGATGGAGATTGTGGGTACGTTTGATGACGGGCTGGACGTCCTCAAATTTCTGCAACATCACCGCGTCGATGCCATTTTTCTCGACATCAACATCCCGTCGCTGGATGGCGTGCTGCTGGCGCAGAACATCAGCCAGTTTGCGCATAAGCCGTTTATTGTGTTTATCACCGCGTGGAAAGAGCATGCGGTAGAAGCATTTGAACTGGAAGCTTTCGACTATATTTTGAAGCCGTATCAGGAATCACGCATCGTCAACATGCTGCAAAAGCTGGAAAATGCCTGGCAGTTGCAGTCCGGTGGCAGCAGTTCAGCCAGCCCGCAGCGTGAAAACGATACCATCAACCTGATTCGGGATGAGAAGATTTTCGTCACGTCGATTCACGATATCTATTACGCCGAAGCGCATGAGAAGATGACCTTCGTTTACACCCGAAAAGAGTCCTGGGTGATGCCGATGAACATTACCGAGTTTTGCAGCAAACTGCCCACGGCGCACTTCTTCCGCTGCCACCGTTCCTACTGCGTGAACCTCAGTAAGATCCGTGAAATTGAGCCCTGGTTCAATAACACCTATATCCTTCGCCTGCGCGATCTGGATTTTCAGGTGCCGGTCAGCCGCAGCAAGGTGAAGGAATTTCGCCAATTGATGCACTTGTAAGGGCTTTTGCCCGGTGGCGCTACGCTTAGCGTGCCTACAAAGGGCAGGACTGCGCGAACGAAGTGCCGCCAGGCAAACGAAACTTACAACGTCTGCCCTAACGTCTGGCGCAAATGCGCCCCGGAGCCAAGAAGACCCGGGTTGTCGTGCACAATCAGGAACACGGGAATGTCCTGTACATAAGATTTGAAGCGCCCTTTATCCTCAAAACCGCCACGGAAACCGGAAGATTTAAAGAACTCCAGGAAACGTGGCACGATGCCACCGGCGATATACACGCCACCAAAAGTGCCGAGCGTCAGCGCCAGGTTGCCACCGAAACGCCCAAGGATCACACAGAACAGTGACAGCGCGCGGCGACAGTCGATACAGGTATCTTCCAGCGCACGTTCGGTGACATCTTTTGGCTGCAGATTCTCCGGCAGACGCCCGTCAGATTTTACAATCGCGCGATAGAGATACACCAGCCCCGGCCCGGAAAGCACACGTTCAGCGGAAACGTGCCCCAGTTCAGCTCGCAGCTCTTGCAGGATAATTCCTTCTTCTTCACTGTTTGGCGCGTAATCAACATGACCGCCCTCACCCGGCAAGCTGACCCAGCGTTTATCGACGTGGACCAAATGCGCCACGCCAAGCCCTGTGCCCGCGCCGTAAACAGCGATAGGTTTTCCTTCAACCGGTTCAGTGCCCCCGAACTGGATAAGGTGCTCTTTTTTCAGCATCGGGATAGCCATCGACACGGCAGTAAAATCGTTGATGATTTCCAGGTGCGTGAAACCTAAGTTTTTTCGCATTTCCTCGATGGAAAATGCCCAGGTGTGGTTGGTCATCGCCACCCAGTCGCCGGTAATCGGGCAGGCAATGGCAATACAGCCCTGCTTAACGTCAACCTTTTTTTCGTCGAGATAGACGCGAACGACGGCCTCAAGGCTTGGGTAATCCAGCCCGGAGTAAGTCTTCGCTGCGGAAATTTCACCGGTGGCCAAATCGCACAGCGCCAGTCGTGCATTGGTCCCACCGACATCACCTGTTAATGCAAACTTTGTCATTCTGTAACGGCTCCACTAAAGTCAGAATAAGTCTTTGGCACACTGTAAATTCATGAAGGCCTAACAACAATGACCAACACCGCGACGCCCGTGAATTGTCGATCCCGGTCACATAATAACTTTACCGTTTCAGCATCAATTGCAATGAAGGCTTTGCGGTTAATCGGCAAAGTGTTGCGCGCTAAGAGTTAATAAGGAAATCACTATGCTCCACCCGCGAGCCAGAACCATGCTGATGTTATCGGTTCCCGCCCTGATTATTGGTATCGCCTCCAGTCTGATTTTGGTGGCGGTGATGAAATTTGCCGACCTGCTTCAGCAGATTTTGTGGACTACGCTGCCCACTCAGTTTGGCATTAGCCTGGATTCCAGCGGCTGGGTTATGTTTATGCTGACCGCGACCGGCATCGCGGTCGGTTTGGTGATTCGTTACAGCCCAGGTCACGCAGGCCCGGACCCGTCAACAGAACCGCTGATTGGCGCACCGATCCCACCTTCTGCGCTGCCAGGTTTAATTCTGGCACTGGTTCTGGGCCTGGCGGGCGGTGTGAGTCTCGGCCCTGAGCATCCCATCATGTCGGTGAATATTGCGCTCGCCGTTGCGTTGGGTTCCCGCATTCTGCCGCGTGTCAATAAGCTCGACTGGACGATTCTTGCCGCTTCCGGGACGATTGGGGCTCTGTTTGGCACGCCTGTCGCTGCCGCTCTGATTTTCTCCGGCAGGCTCAACAGCACTGAGGATACTCCGCTGTGGGACCGGCTGTTTGCCCCGCTGCTTGCCGCAGCCTCTGGGGCGCTCACCACCAGCCTGTTTTTCCATCCTCAGTTCTCTCTGCCTATTGCTCATTACGGCCAGATGCATCTGGTCGATATTTTCAGCGGCGCGGTAGTCGCAGCCATTGCAATCGCCGTCGGAATGGTCGCCGTTTGGTGTTTACCTCGGCTGCATGCTCTGTTGCACAAGCTCAAGCATCCGGTGTTGATTTTGGGCATGGGCGGTTTTCTGCTTGGTATCATCGGGGTAATTGGCGGGCACATTACGCTCTTTAAAGGGCTGACCGAAATGCAGCAAATGGCCTTTAGCCAGACGCTCACCGCCTCCGATTATCTGTTTATCGCCCTGATGAAACTGGCCGCCTTGGTGGTCGCCACTTCAGCCGGTTTCCGTGGAGGTCGCATTTTCCCGGCAGTCTTTGTCGCCGTCGCACTTGGGCTGATGCTTCATGCTCATGTCGATGCCGTCCCACTGGCGATTACCGTTTCCTGCGCCATCCTTGGCATGGTGTTGGTGGTGACTCGTGATGGCTGGCTGAGCCTGTTTATGGCCGCCGTCGTCGTGCCAGACACCACGCTGCTCCCGCTGTTATGCATCGTGATGCTGCCCGCCTGGCTGCTGCTGGCGGGCAGACCGGTGATGATGGCGAAGCCGCCTCATTGAGTGTTGTTGCGAGCTTCCAGTGCCTGAGTGACCGCTCTGAGTAGCTCAGGGATTTCCTGTTTCGGCAGCACGACCTCCACAAAGGCTAAGTGCTGCCGCTGAGAAGCCAGCTCCAGCACTTCACGAAGCTGTACTGTTTGCGTTACCCGCCAGCTTTGCGCCTGACATTCAAGACTCAGCGCCTGTGGAAGCTGCGTCCAGTTCCACAGCGCGATATCGTTGTAGCGCTGCTCCGGCCCATGTATCGCTCTTTCAACCGTGTACCCTTCGTTATTGAGCAATAAAATGAGCGGCCGCTGCCCATCCCGAAGCATCGACCCAAGCTCTTGCGCAGTCAACTGCGCTGCGCCGTCACCAATCACCAGCACCACTCGCCTGTCAGGCGCGGCGGTTTGTGCGCCAAAGGCCGCCGGGAAGGTATAGCCAATCGATCCCCATAACGGTTGTACGAGGAGTGAGGCATCAGACGGAAGCACCAGCGAAGCCGCCCCAAATGCCGCCGTTCCCTGATCGGCAAGCACTATATCACCGGGCTGTAGCGCCTCCTGAAGCGTCTGCCAGAAACTGCTTTGAGTCAGCGTACCGTTGGTTTTCACAGGCGTGACACGCGCACGGGATTCAGGCATCAACCAGTTGGCACTAAACTCTTCGCCCAGGCTTTTTAACACCTCAACCGTCTGCTGCATGGGCAACCCGCTAAACCAACGAGTGCCTACACGTGCGGAAAACGGCTGAAGTTCGATTGTTTTTTCCACCGCCAGGTGATGTGTGAAGCCTGCGGTGATGGTGTCAGTGAAACGCGTGCCGATGCATAACGTGACGTCGGCGTCTTCAATCGCGGCACGAGCGCTTTCATCACTGGCGGCCCCGCTGTAAGTGCCCACAAACCCCTGTTGATGTTCATCCAGCAGCCCTTTGCCCATCAGCAGCGTGGCGAAAGCGATGGGCTGCGAAGCGACCCACTCTCTGAGGCAAGACTGCAAACCATTACGTTGAGCCAGAAAATCAGCCAGCATCGCCACACGCTTAGCGGGTTGCAATACTGCTCGGGCTGCCTCAGAAAACGCCTTCAGTGCTCCCTCATCGACTGGCGCTGGCAAAAGTGTGAGAGCGTTTACAGGCTTGCTGGCCGGGCATTTCGCCACATCGGCAGGCAGCATCAGGTAGGCCGGACGGTGCTCCGTGAGCATTTCCCTCAGTACCCGGTCAATTTCCTGACAGGCATTGCTGGCGGTGAGCTTTGCCTGGGCCACGCTGATGGGGCGGCTCATCTCATAAAAATGATCGAACTCACCGTCGCCCAATGTGTGGTGCAACAATTCCCCACGCTGTTGGCTGCCGGTTCCTGGCGCTCCCACAATATGTAAAACAGGCACATATTCGGCGAAGCTCCCCGCTACGCCGTTAAGCGCGCTGAGCTCACCGACACCATAGGTCGTTAGCAATACGCCTGCCCCGTGGACTCTGGCATAACCGTCGGCGGCATAGGCGGCGTTCAGTTCATTTGCGCATCCGACCCAACACAAAGAAGGGTGACTGATAACATGATCGAGAAACTGTAAGTTGTAATCCCCCGGCACGCCAAACATGTGGTCAATACCGCATCCGGCAAGACGATCCACCAGATAATCAGCAATAGTGTATTGAGATTGCATAGCCAACTTCCTTTCGCCGCATAGATATTCTGAGTATTAGAGATGCGCGCTGGCTGTCCAGAAGCATAAGAATTTCATAGTGGAAAGCAGAATTTACAGCGTTGGGGAGTATACGTCGGCGAGTGCATAGATTAGTGTAAACGTATACACACTCACCCCTGTTGGAGGTTTTGATGGTTTATCAGGCAAACCCAGAGCGTTATAAAACAATGGAATACCGACGCTGTGGCCAGAGTGGACTGAAGCTCCCGGCCATTTCATTAGGCCTGTGGCATAACTTTGGCGACGCAACGTTGGTGGAAACCAGCCGCCAGTTGCTGCGCCACGCTTTTGATCTCGGGGTAACCCATTTCGACCTCGCGAATAACTATGGCCCACCGCCAGGTTCGGCTGAGAGCAATTTTGGGCGTATTTTGCGAGAGGACTTTCTGCCGTACCGCGATGAACTGATCATCTCCAGCAAAGCAGGCTACACCATGTGGGATGGCCCTTACGGCGATTGGGGTTCACGCAAATATCTCATTGCGAGCCTCGATCAAAGCCTGAAACGCATGGGGCTGGAGTATGTCGACATTTTCTATCACCACCGCCCGGACCCGGAAACGCCGCTGATTGAAACGATGCGTGCGTTAGACCATGTGGTGCGCCAGGGGAAAGCGCTGTACGTCGGGCTTTCCAATTACCCGGCCGACCGCGCGCGTGAAGCACTGGCGATTTTGCAGGATCTCGGCACGCCTTGCCTTATCCATCAACCAAAATACTCCATGTTCGAACGCTGGGTAGAAGACGGCCTGCTCACCCTACTGCAAGAACAAGGCGTGGGCTCGATTGCCTTTTCACCTCTGGCAGGCGGGCAGTTAACCGACCGCTATCTCAATGGCATTCCAGCAGATTCTCGTGCCGCCAGCGGCAGCCAGTTCCTGAAACCGGATCAACTGACCAACGCGAAAATCGCGAAAATTCGCCAGTTGAATGACATCGCGCTAAGCCGTGGGCAAAAGCTGTCACAGATGGCGCTGGCCTGGGTGTTACGTGACGACAAAGTGACGTCGGTGCTGATTGGTGCCAGTAAAACAGCGCAACTTGATGACGCCGTTGGCATGCTCAAACAGCGCCAGTTTACGCCGCAGGAGTGCGCCGCCATTGATGCTATCCTGAATAGCGCAAATTAAAACCACTTTTAGCAAAAAGTGCTGTGACCTGGCATTTAGGAGTTGCTCCAATCTTACAGGGTTGTAACGCCCCGTAAGATTACGTTAACAGGCCCACCGAGGCTTCGAACGTAGGAGAAAGAAATGTTCAGGTCACTGATTCTGGCTGCGATACTTCTGGCAAGCGCCCCACTAGTGGCGAATGCAGGCGAACTCACTCTGCTGCCGTCTGTGAAATTACAGATTGGCGATCAGGATAATTACGGTAACTACTGGGACGGCGGTCGCTGGCGTGACCACGATTACTGGCGTCGCAATTACGAATGGCGCGATGCTCGCTGGCATCGTCATGATAACGGCTGGCACCGCGGCTGGGATAAACGCAAGGCCTATGAGCGCGGCTATCGCGAAGGCTGGAACGACCGCGACGATCATCGCGGCGGCTGGGGTCGTGGCCCAGGCCGGGGCGATCATGGGCACGGACATCGTCATTAAGCTTCAATATGAATTCAAAAAGCAGCCGATTGGCTGCTTTTTTTATGCCTGTTTCAGGGAATTTTCCCTTACAGATTTAATTTCACTCAGCGTTGTGCCGTTCTGATTCAGAGAAACATTGTGGGTTCTGGTCAGGATTAGCGGCAATGAAAATAGACAACAACACAGCAGCAATACAGCACGGGTATACCGTTTGGTCCCCGGATAATAAAAACAGCAGAAAGCATCTCGGTTATGAACAATACAGTGGCACAGAGTGCCAACAAACCGGACAGTGGCAAGCCTCGTTATACGCCACTCAGGTCGTCGTCAGCGTGCAAAAAGGCACGGTAATGCCCTACCACAAAGCTCAGGCTGTCAGATGGAAACTCATTGATTACGGGGTCGATGAAAAATTACTGGAAAAGAGTCAGTCTTAACGAATCCCCCTTGCGCAGGCATCACACCTTTTCGCAAGGGGGTGTTTTACAATCCCAGTAACGTGCCCACCAGCAGCCAGCCATTCAGCGAGACCACCAGCACCACGATTATCCAACCCGCCCGTTTCACCCACAGCGTGTTCACCAGGTCGCCCATCAGCTTTTTATCACTGGTGAACCGCAACAACGGCACCAGCGCCAGCGCAATCCCGAAGCTCAGCAGCACCTGGCTCATCACCAGAATACGCGTGGGGTCGAGCCCCATCAGAATGACAATAAACGACGGCAGCATGGTGACTACCCGGCGGAACCACAGCGGAATGTGGAAGCGGATAAACCCTTGCATCACCACCTGCCCGGCAAGCGTTCCCACCACCGTTGAGGAAAGGCCGGCGGCAATCAGGCTCAGGCCGAAAATGGTCGCCGCCGCGTGATTCAGCAATGGTTCAAGCGTCAGATAGGCTTCATCAAGATCGGCCACACCGGTGTGACCGTTGAAATGGAAAGCAGCCGCGGCGGTTGCCATCATCGCCAGGTTCACAAAACCTGCGATAGTCATGGCAATCGCCACATCCCACCGGGTCGCGTTATAACGTTCCTGCCGCGTACCGTCGTGCAAATGCTGTGTCAGCGAAGAATGGAGGTAGATTACGTGCGGCATAATGGTAGCACCCAACACCCCGGCGGCCAGGAAAACAGCTTCGGAATTAGGCAGCGAAGGCAACACCATCCCTTTCGCAAGTGGTGCTAACGCGGGCTGGGAAAAGACAAGCTCGACAATATAGGCCGCAGCGACAAACAGCAGCAGCCCGCCAATCACTTTTTCCAGCGGCTTTTGCCCCCGGCGTTGCAGCATCAGGATCAGGAAGGTGGCAATCCCGGTCAGCACTGCGCCCTGAAGGAGCGAAATCCCCAGGATCAGTTTGAAACCAATCGCTGCGCCAATGAATTCCGCCAGATCGGTCGCCATCGCGATGATCTCGGCCTGGACCCAGTAAAACCAGACCAGAGGACGCGGATAGTGATCGCGGATTTGCTCTGCCAGGTTTTTGCCCGTGGCAATACCGAGTTTGGCGGAGAGCACCTGAATCAGCATCGCCATCAGGTTCGCCCAGACGACAACCCACAGCAGCTGATAGCCGAAACTGGCCCCGGCCTGAATGTTGGTGGCAAAGTTGCCCGGGTCGATATACCCGATGGCGGCAATAAACGCAGGCCCCATTAATGCAAACCGCATCTTGCGCGCTGCGCGACTGCTGCTACTCTCAACGCGACTGTTTGTCATTTTCTGCCTCTGAAATATAGCCTTTGCTATGTTTCATGCTATCAAAATGAGAATGATTATCAAGTTCATTTAGTGAGGTGATAATGATTTCTCTGATAGACAGAAACGATAGCCGTGTCCAGCCATGTTTGCGGGTAGGTGGAGCGCCGGGTTGCCCCTTAGTCAGACTAGTACAAAAAGGTAACTTTTAACACCTTTACATAACATAACAGAAATGTCTGATGGATCACCTTTTTTGAGATTGCTCACAGCTTCTGATTATAGTGCGGCATAGATCTCGTTTTCTTTTATCTTGTTGCATAGAATGTGCACGGAAATTTAACCTGCCTCATATTTGGAGCAAATATGGACCGCGTTCTACACTTTGTCCTCGCGCTTGCTGTGGTTGCGATTCTGGCATTGCTGGTCAGCCATGACCGTAAACAGATTCGCATTCGCTATGTTGTTCAACTACTTGTCATTGAAGTCCTGCTGGCCTGGTTCTTCCTGAACTCAGATATCGGCCTCGGATTTGTGAAAGGATTCTCCGAGATGTTCGAAAAACTTCTCGGTTTCGCCAATGAAGGGACAAATTTCGTCTTCGGTAAAATGAACGATGAAGGCCTGGCATTCTTCTTCCTGAAAGTGCTTTGCCCTATCGTGTTCATCTCTGCACTGATCGGTATTCTGCAGCATATCCGTATTCTGCCGATTGTTATCCGTGCTATCGGTACCGTGCTCTCCAAAGTCAACGGTATGGGTAAACTGGAGTCATTCAACGCGGTAAGCTCCCTGATCCTCGGTCAGTCTGAAAACTTCATCGCCTACAAAGATATTCTCGGCAAGATGTCCCGCAACCGCATGTACACCATGGCGGCCACAGCGATGTCTACCGTGTCGATGTCTATCGTTGGCGCTTACATGACGATGCTGGACCCGAAATATGTGGTTGCTGCGCTGGTTCTGAACATGTTCAGCACCTTTATCGTCCTGTCCATCATTAACCCGTATCGCGTTGAGCAGAGCGAAGAGAACCTGCAGATGTCTAATCTGCATGAAGGTCAGAGCTTCTTTGAAATGCTGGGTGAATACATCCTGGCAGGCTTTAAAGTGGCAATTATCGTCTCAGCGATGCTGATCGGCTTCATCGCACTGATTGCTGCTCTGAATGCCCTCTTCGCGACCGTAACTGGCTGGTTCGGCCACAGCATCTCCTTCCAGGGGATTCTGGGCTACATCTTCTGGCCAGTGGCCTGGGTGATGGGTGTTCCTGCTGCTGAAGCGCTGCAGGTCGGCAGTATCATGGCCACCAAAATGGTCTCCAACGAATTCGTTGCGATGATGGATCTGCAGAAAATCGCCAGCACGCTTTCTCCACGCGCAGAAGGCATCCTGTCCATCTTCCTGGTGTCCTTCGCCAACTTCTCTTCCATCGGTATCATCGCCGGTGCGATTAAAGGTCTGAACGAAGAACAAGGCAACGTGGTTTCTCGCTTCGGCCTGAAACTGGTCTACGGTTCTACGCTGGTGAGCGTGCTTTCAGCGTCTATCGCCGCACTGGTTCTGTAAGCCAGGCAGATGTGAAAAAGCCGGGAGTGGATAGCTCCCGGCTTTTTTATTTTGCCAGCTCACTGAGCGGGCGAGGTTTACCAATCAAATAGCCCTGTAGATAATCCACACCCAGTCGGTACAACAACTCGCGCTGCGCTTCCGTTTCAACGTACTCCGCGACCAACGTTAACTTCTTCACCTGAGCCAATTCGCAAATAGATTTGACGATCATCTCATCCACCACGTCCGTGGTGATGTTACGCACGAAACTGCCGTCGATTTTAACGATATCCGCCTCAAGACGCTTCAGCCGCTCGTAGTTCGCGTAACCCGTGCCAAAATCATCAATCGCTATCTGGCAACCAAATTCCCGCAGACGCTGAATGTTCAGCACGCTGTTTTCGGAACCGGCAAACGCCTGCTGCTCGGTTATCTCGATAGTCACATTTTGCGGCGAAATGGCGTATTGGGCGAAGAGGTCGATAATCTTGTTGGCACTCTCTTTTTGCATCAGCGTGAACGGCATCAGGTTCACGGAAAAATGCTCCCCCGGTAACTCTTGCATCGCTTTGAATAGCGTCTCAACCACCAGCAGGTCAAAGCGTTTGCTCAGGTTGAATTGCGCAATAATGGGGATGAATTTATCCGGGGTCACTAACTGCCCGTCAAAACGCATACGCGCCAGGATCTCGTGGTAGCGATCGCCCTGCTCGTTGACGATCGGCTGAGCAAAGAGCTCAATTTCCCCTTCTGCCAGCGCCTTTTTGACCCGGCTGAGCTGCATCACGCGTTCGGTGGTGTTGTCAGATACCGTCGCCAGACTGTTATTCAACGCCAACACGCGGCGAGCCGCACACGCTTGTTCCGACAACCAGCTGAGCTGACCCAGCGTGTGGTGTAAAGCTTCACCCTCACCTTCAATCACGCCCCAGGCCGCACCAAACTCCACATCCAGAGAATCGCCTTGCCAGCTGAATCTATGGTTGTTCAGGAAATCGACTATCGAAGAGAGTCTCGCCGCGGTTTCTGCGCCCTGCAGCACTAACAACAGTTCACTGCCCGGGAGCTGGAAGAGTTTCTCGCCCTGGCACAATAAAGGCTGCAGTTCGCGGGTCACGCTGCGCTTGCAATGCACTCGCATCATCATGCCGTAATGGCGGCTTAAAAATTCCAGATTATCCATTCTCAGGCAACAAACACTCACCTGTGGATGCGCAGCCAAATAGTGTTCAAAAGCGCGCAAATTCGGTAGGCCGGTCAGCGGGTCCTGATTGGCCTGAGTGTGCAGCTTTTGTTTTATCGCATCACTTCGGCCATAGATTTGCGCGATGTAGAGCATGCAAACGGTGAAGGAAATAAGCACCGAAAGCACAAAGGAGAACGCATATTCGGTGCTCACGCCCTGCAGGAAATTGCGGTTATACACCACGAGGAAAAACGCACTGATGCCCCACAAGAGGCTGATCAGCGGATAGCTGAAGCGATTAATGGCGACGAAGAACAGAATGAAGATCAGCGGGACGAGATAACCGGCGATGTATCGCGATTCAAACGGCGCACACAGTATCAACAGGAAAGCTATCAGCCCAAGCAGCCAGGAAAGCGTGAATAACCACTTCCGGTGACGAAACGCCGGGGCGATATTCCGCCGCCAAAACTTTTTGGCATAGCGCGGGTTGAGGATCATTCGTAGCGGATAGTAAAACAGCATAGTGAAGATCAGCGCCGAACAGATCAGGCTCTGAATATCGACAATGCTGTAAATAACTGAAGAAGAACTAAAGAATCCTGCCACTGACAGCGGGAAATCAAAGAAACGCCCGGCAAGATACATCGTGCCTTTCAGCGCAAAGGGAGCAAAAAAACAGCCCCAAAAAATACGCGCGCCCATGTTCTTATTCGGCAAGCCAAACCGCCAGCGCTTGCCCAACAGCCAGCGCAGAATGCCGCAGGACACAAACACCGCAAACAGCTGACAAAATAGCAGCACGCCGCCCTGCAGCCACGGCAACGGGAGCAGCCAGGCATTGGTCAGCGCGAAGCCGACGATCAGCGCAAGAATGGCATGGCGTCCAAACAACAGGAGCATCGACAGCATGACGCTTATCGGCAGCCAGGCGAGATAAATCGCGTGACCGTCGATTTGCGTAACGGGAGAAAGGAAGCGTGCAATAGGAATAGCAAACAGGCTAAGGCTCAGCGCCAGCACAAATTTTTTCACTGCGGGAGGGAGTGTTAACGTCATTTTATCAGAGCAATATTCCGGCTGGCACAATACTTTTACCCGCGAAATAGTATGTTTTTTAATCGCGCGAAGCAAGTAAAGGCGGAGCGAAAAATCCTAAACTTACTGGGGTTTTTCACAGCCTAATATTGACTGACAAAATTCGCGATATTCTGACGAAACGGGAAGGCTAAAAAGCAAAAACCCCCGCCGAGGCGAGGGTTTGAATGTTGGTGGAGCTAAGCGGGATCGAACCGCTGACCTCTTGCATGCCATGCAAGCGCTCTCCCAGCTGAGCTATAGCCCCACAATGTTGTTTACGTTCCAAACTCTGATGGGTGCAGAATTTGGTGGAGCTAAGCGGGATCGAACCGCTGACCTCTTGCATGCCATGCAAGCGCTCTCCCAGCTGAGCTATAGCCCCGTAACGTAAAGCGTGTCGTGTTGACGGGCGGCATAATATGAATTCCCTTGCCAGGTGTCAACGGCAAAATAGTCTCCCCTCTTTCAATCGATGAAAAAGCATGCAACTAAATGACATTGCGAGGCTTCTCGCATTCATGAGTTAAACCCGTCACGTTTTCAACTAAAAGGATGCTATAAGATGAACCACTAAGTCCACACAGGCACTCAGGAAATAGCATGATCAAGGAACGAATGACGCCGGAGGAACTCGCCCATCTGACCGGTTATAGCCGCCAAACTATCAACAAATGGGTGCGTAAAGAGGGATGGATAACATCACCTCGTCCCGGTGTACAGGGGGGCAAAGCCCGTCTGGTACATGTCAACGAACAGGTCCGCGAGTTTATTCATAGCGCACAGCGCGCGGCAGATGCCCCAAGCCCGGCAGAAGACAGCTTCGATGCTTTGCTGCTGTCGCTGGCAAAAGAGATGTCACACAGCGAACAAAAGCAGCTCACCAGCCTGCTGCTTCGTGAAGGGATCACTGGTTTGCTGCTTCGTTTGGGCATCCGTACGCAAGAGTCGCAATGAACATACTCCATAGCAAAATGACCACGCAGGAACTCGCGCGTTGCGTTGGCATGGCCAACCAAACGATCAATCGTTGGATACGCGAGCAAAACTGGATAACCGAACCGGTGCCAGGTGTAAAAGGTGGAAGGGCAAGATTGATTCATATCACGCCAGATGTCAGAGAATTTCTGGCATCAACCCCTAAACTCCGGCATCTCTCGCTTTCATTACGCGTAGCAGAATCCCCTCATCTTTATCACGAGCAGGATAAAGACCCTGTCTGGCAGCAGATTTTTGGCATTATGGTGATGATGTCGCCGACGGAGAAAGAACGTCTGCATAAGGTGTTAGTGCGGGAAGGATTGAGTGAATTCCTGGAACGTTTGCAGATAGCTGACGAGAGCGAATAAAAAAACGGCAGGTAAAAAACCTGCCGTTTCTCATTGCAGCTTAATTACTGCTGATTTTCACGTTCAGCAATAAACGCCAGCGCTTTGTTGATACGCGCTACGCTGCGGCTTTTACCAATCGCGTGTACGGTAACATCCAGGCCAGGAGACTGACCGGCACCGGTCACGGCTACGCGCAGTGGCATGCCCACTTTGCCCATACCGACTTCCAGCTCATCAGCCGTAGCCTGAATCGCGTGATGGACGTTTTCTGCCGTCCAGTCAGTGATGGCATTCAGCTTGTCACGCACCACTTCCAGCGGTTGACGAGCCACCGGACGCAGGTGTTTTTTCGCTGCGTCGGCATCAAACTCGTCAAACTCTTCATAGAAATAACGGCAGCTTGCCGCCATTTCTTTCAGTGTTTTGCAACGCTCGCCCAGCAGTTTCACCAGTTCAGCCAGCTCAGGACCATTGCGGGTGTCGATGTTTTCCTGCTCGATATGCCATTGCAGATGAGTAGCCACATACTCCGGTGCCATGGAGTTAATGTAGTGGTGGTTCAGCCACTGCAATTTCTCGGTATTGAAAGCACTGGCAGATTTGCTTACCGCCCCCAGCGAGAACAGTTTGATCATCTCTTCACGGGAGAAGATCTCCTGGTCACCGCTGGACCAGCCCAGACGCACCAGGTAGTTCAGCAGCGCTTCCGGCAGATAGCCATCATCACGATACTGCATGACGCTCACCGCGCCGTGGCGTTTGGAGAGTTTTTTGCCATCGTCGCCGTTGATCATAGAAACGTGAGCATAAACCGGCACTGGCGCGTTCAGCGCTTTCAGAATGTTAATCTGGCGCGGGGTGTTGTTGATATGGTCTTCCCCACGGATAACGTGAGTGATTTCCATATCCCAGTCATCCACGACAACACAGAAGTTATAGGTTGGGGAACCATCAGTACGGCGAATGATCAGATCGTCGAGTTCCTGGTTGCTGAACTCGATCGGGCCACGAATCTGGTCGTCGAAAATCACGGAACCGTCTTGCGGGTTAGCAAAACGCACCACGCAAGGTTCATCAGCAGCGTGCTCGCTGTGATCGTGGCGGCAGCGGCCGTCATAACGTGGCTTTTCATTGTTCGCCATCTGCTCTTCGCGCAGCGCATCCAGGCGCTCTTTGGAGCAATAGCATTTATACGCCGTCCCCGCGACCAGCATGTCGTCGATAACAGCGTTATAGCGATCAAAACGTTTGGTCTGGAAATAAGGGCCTTCATCCCACTCCAGGCTCAGCCAGTTCATCCCGTCCATAATGGCTTCGATAGCTTCCGGCGTAGAACGTTCAAGATCGGTGTCTTCAATACGCAGCACAAACTCACCGTTTTGGTGACGTGCAAAAAGCCAGGAGTAGAGAGCTGTACGAGCACCGCCGACGTGCAGATAGCCTGTCGGGCTTGGCGCGAAGCGAGTTTTGATTTTCATGAAATGGCCTTACGTTTGGAAAGATGCCGACCACCGGCAAATCCTGGGAAAAAACAGTGGGCAATATTCTATCACTCCCATCTGAATCCTCAATGTTGTTCCCTGCGAAACGCTGCGCTTAGCCGATTTTGTTTATAAATCATGCGCCATGGTTTGATTTGCGATCGTTTTGTCTAATTTTACGACGAACAAACAAAATCTTTAGAAAAGCCGTTGACTCATTTTCAACTCTCCCTATAATGCGACTCCACACAGCGGGGGTGATTAGCTCAGCTGGGAGAGCACCTCCCTTACAAGGAGGGGGTCGGCGGTTCGAACCCGTCATCACCCACCACTACTTAGGTAGTCTCCGCCGTGTAAAGTAAGAAATTGAGAAGTGGGTGATTAGCTCAGCTGGGAGAGCACCTCCCTTACAAGGAGGGGGTCGGCGGTTCGATCCCGTCATCACCCACCACTTTCTCGCCAGCTGGATTTCTTACTGTAAGTAATATGTGAAGTACCGAAGTGGGTGATTAGCTCAGCTGGGAGAGCACCTCCCTTACAAGGAGGGGGTCGGCGGTTCGATCCCGTCATCACCCACCACTTCGGGTCGTTAGCTCAGTTGGTAGAGCAGTTGACTTTTAATCAATTGGTCGCAGGTTCGAATCCTGCACGACCCACCAATGTAGAAAGGCGCCCTAAAGGCGCCTTTTTGCTATGTCCGATTCGTGCCGGATGAGAACCTGCTGCAGGTTCGACAAAATTGTCGGGAACAATTTTGCATCACCGCTTGCGGTGACCCGCAGGGCGAGTCTCAGGATGAGACGAGTAAATCCTGCCCGACCCACCAAATTCAGACAAAAGCGCCTATCGGCGCTTCAGGTTGCTGACAAAAAAGGAAAAAACGTGGTTTTTCCTTCTTTGTGGTTAGCAGCCAAAAATCAATGAATTGATTTTTCTTATTTATTGTTCGACGGCCTATGACGAACTTTCACTTGCAGGAGGTTTGTCATCACTCTCAAGCGCCTATCGGCGCTTTTGTTGTTTCTGGGCTCCGAGCAGATTGTGCAGGATAACGTTGCTTTAGCAACGGCCCGAAGGGCGAGCAAAGCGAGTCATCCTGCACGACCCACCAATGTGGAAAGGCGCCCTAAAGGCGCCTTTTTGCTATGTCCGATTCGTGCTGGATGAGAACCTGCTGCAGGTCGACAAAATTGTCGGGAACAATTTTGCATCACCGCTTGCGGTGACCCGAAGGGCGAGTCTCAGGATGAGACGAGTAAATCCTGCACGACTTATCACATCGACCAACTGTTCCTCTCCTAACTTTCCCTCAAGCCTTTACCGCTTATTGCCGATAACTCCATTTTCCCCGTTAAAAGGAGTTAATGATGGCCGTAATCTCAATGTCCTCTTCGTCTGCTCCCGGAATTCAAACGACAACCGTCAATGCCTCACCGCAGGGTAACGACACCTCTTCGCAGATAACTCGTATCACTCAGCAGATAACCAAACTGACCCAGCAGTTGAAAACCATTGCCGACAGCGCCGGTGATGCGGATGAAAAACAAAAACAGGCCGAGCTGATTCAGGAACAAATCACCATGCTCGAAGCGCAACTGGCACAGCTTCAGCGCCAGCAAGCGGAGAAAGAGATGGCACAACAACAACCAGCCACACAGGTAACTGGCGTGAACAATCCCTCTGACGATCACCAAATAGATATTTACGTCTGATACAGCGGATCGTGCATTCGGGCAGCCGTCAGCGCTTTGGCTTGCTGTCCGACCACGTCCCAAAGCGCCTGCGCTGCGGTCGAAAGCGATCTGTTTTTCCGTCGGGCCAGCATCAGTTGGCGCTCCACCACCGGTGTCAGCCGCTTGACCATCAACTGGCTTCCCTGGGGTAACGGTAACGCCAGGGCTGGCAATATGCTGATGCCGATCCCTGATTCCACCATCGGAAATAGCGTCGCCGGATGGCCAATTTCCTGAACAATTTTTGCCTCTATTCCGTGATGCAGCAGTGCAGCATCAATCAGTGGGCGGCTTCCGGAGGCATAATCCTGCAAGACAAGCCTCGCCTCCTGCAACGCCTGCCAGGAAACGGAAGGTAAAGAGGCAAAAGCATGATCCCGTCGACACAGGACAAAAAAGGGTTCAGAAAGAATCGCTTCACACTGCAAATCGCTTACCGCGCCCGGATCAATCACAATACCGAAATCAACTTCCCCCTGACGAATGCTCTCAAGCACCCATTGCTGGGGCCTGTCATGCAGAACAAAATCTATTTCGGGATAGCGCTGATTACTGGCCGCGATGCACTGCGGAATGAGATGAGCCGATATCGTCTGGCTGGCCGCGACACGCACCGTGCCGCTTAGCTGCTGCCCCACTCGCCCGGCATCGCGCAATGTGCTGTTCAGTTCATCCAGCAAACGCTCAAGCCGGGCGGCAAGCTGCTGTCCGGCTTCGGTCAGCACAACTTCTCGTGTTGTCCTGTCCAGCAAACGTACGCCCGTTTGATGTTCAAGCTCTTTCACACTGTGGCTGACTGCTGACTGACTCAGGCCAATCATCTCCCCTGCCCGGCTAAAGCTTCTGGCCTGAGCTACGGTAATAAAGACCTTCAGTTGACGCAGAGAGTAATTCATCTGTTTTATTCATCAATGGATGCAATAAATCAATTTTATTTCTCAAAGTGAAAAAAGCACAATAGCGTCATTCACTTTCAGGAGCGTTTATGAAACTTTTTCGTATTCTTGACCCTTTTACGTTGACGCTGATCTGCACCGTTTTGCTGGCTTCCCTCTTTCCCGCTCGCGGGGGATTCGTGCCATTTTTCGAAGGGTTAACCACCGCCGCCATTGCACTGCTGTTCTTTATGCATGGCGCAAAGCTCTCGCGTGAAGCCATCATCGCGGGCGGTAGTCACTGGCGTTTGCACCTGTGGGTGATGTGCAGCACCTTCGTGCTGTTCCCGGTTTTAGGCGTACTCTTCGCGCGTTGGGCACCAGTAGATGTCGATCCGGCGCTGTATAACGGTTTCCTGTATCTCTGCATCCTGCCAGCAACCGTTCAGTCCGCTATCGCCTTTACGTCAATGGCGGGCGGAAACGTCGCGGCCGCAGTGTGTTCAGCTTCCGCTTCAAGCCTGCTTGGGATATTTGTTTCTCCCTTACTGGTTGGCCTGCTGATGAACCTTCACGGTGCGGAAGGCAGTCTGGAGCAGGTCGGCAAGATTATGCTGCAACTGCTACTGCCGTTCGTGCTGGGTCATCTCTCTCGCCCCTGGACTGGTGCCTGGGTCGCTCGCAACAAGAAATGGATTTCCAAAACCGATCAGACGTCGATTCTGCTAGTGGTGTACTCCGCCTTCAGTGAAGCGGTGGTCAACGGCATCTGGCATAAAGTCGGCGTGGGTTCGCTGCTGTTTATTGTGGTGGTGAGTATTGTGCTGCTGGCGATTGTTATCGTGGTGAATACCGTGGTGGCGCGCAAATGCGGCTTCAACAAGGCAGATGAAATTACGATTGTGTTCTGCGGGTCGAAAAAGAGTCTGGCCAACGGCATTCCGATGGCCAATATTCTCTTCCCTACCGCCATGATTGGCATGATGGTGTTGCCGCTAATGATTTTCCATCAGATTCAGTTGATGGTCTGCGCCGTGCTGGCTCGTCGCTATAAACGTCAGGCAGACGAGCTACAGGCTAAAAATGCCGCCAATGAAGCGAATGCCTAACGCGGGCGTTTGAGGGGCTGAACCAGATGTGTCAGCCCTTCGGTTTTAATCAGCAACGCAATCGCCATCAGTTCGCCCAGTCGCCCGGCAGGAAATTCATCCTTACGGGCGAACCACAGTAGATACTCTTCCGGCAAATCAATCAGCATTCTGCCTTTGTATTTGCCGAAGGGCATTTCAGTGTTAGCTATGTCAATCAGTTGCTCTTTTTCCACATCAGGCTCCCAGCAGACGTAACATCTCAGCTTCGTCGATGACCGCAATGCCCAGTTCTTGTGCTTTCGCAAGCTTCGAACCCGCAGCTTCGCCGGCAATCACCAAATCCGTTTTCTTCGATACGCTGCCCGCTACCTTCGCGCCCAACTCCACCAGGCGCGCTTTCGCATCATCACGAGACATTTGACTCAGGCTGCCAGTGAGCACAACCGTTTTCCCGGCAAACGGGCTGTCAATCTCTTCGGCATTGATAACCACCGGCGCAGGCCAGTGCACGCCTTCTTGCAGCAGTTGCTGAATAACCTCACGGTTGCTCTCTTCAGCAAAGAAGTTGAAGACGTGAGTCGCGACCACGATGCCCACATCCTGCACTTTTTGCAGATCTTCAATGGAGGCAGCAAGCAGAGCGTCCAGCGTTCCATAATGCGCGGCAAGCCCGGCCGCTGTCGCTTCCCCGACTTCGCGTATGCCCAACGCATACAGGAACCGCGCAAAGGTTGTCTCTTTGGACTTTTCGAGCGCGCTCACCACATTTTGCGCGGATTTCGGCCCCATTCGATCCAGACCAGTGAGTTTGCCAGCCGTCAGGCGGAACAGATCAGCCGGGGTATGAACGTATTCTTTCTCGACCAGTTGGTCGATGATTTTATCACCCATGCCGTCGACATCCATCGCGCGACGCGAAACGAAGTGCTTCAGCGCTTCTTTACGCTGTGCGCCGCAAATCAGACCGCCAGTACAGCGTGCCACAGCTTCACCTTCAACGCGTTCAACATCAGAGCCGCAAACCGGGCAATGCGTCGGAAACTCAACGGCACGTGTCTCATCAGGACGCTCAGACAGCACCACATTGACCACTTGTGGAATAACATCGCCTGCACGACGAATCACAACTTTATCGCCGATACGCAGGCCGAGGCGTTCGATTTCATCCGCATTATGCAGCGTGGCATTACTGACCAACACACCTGCGACCTGAACAGGCTCCAGACGTGCTACTGGTGTAACCGCCCCGGTGCGGCCGACCTGGAACTCAACATCACGAACAAACGTCATCTGTTCCTGAGCAGGGAATTTGAAGGCAACGGCCCAGCGTGGTGCGCGCGCGACAAAACCGAGCTGTTCTTGTAAGGCCAGGGAGTCGACCTTGATGACCACGCCGTCGATATCAAACCCAAGATGTGGGCGGTCCTCTTCAACTTTGTGATAGTAAGCGAGCACTTCCTCCGGCGAGTTACAGAGCTTCACCCGATTACTGACCGGCAGCCCCCACTCTTTGAACTGTTGCAGGCGGCCCAGATGGCTGGCTGGCAATTCCCCACCTTCCAGAATACCCACCCCATAGCAGAAGAAAGTAAGCGGTCGCTTCGCGGTAATTCTTGGGTCAAGCTGGCGCAGAGAACCCGCCGCTGCGTTACGTGGGTTAGCGAAAAGCTTTCCACCCGTGCGGCGCGCATCTTCATTGATTTTCTCAAAGCCAGCCTGTGGCAGGAACACTTCACCGCGAACTTCCAGACGAGCAGGAATATTCTCCCCACGTAGCTTCAGCGGAATGGCGCGAATGGTACGCACGTTAGCGGTGATATCTTCTCCTGTGGTGCCATCGCCACGGGTTGCCGCCTGTATCAGAATTCCGTTTTCATACAGAATGCTGACGGCCAGCCCATCCAGCTTCAGCTCGCAGCAATAAGTCAGCGCATCAGTGCTTTTCAGTCTGTCCTGAACACGCTTGTTGAACGCAACAAAGCTCTCTTCGTCAAAGACGTTATCCAGCGAAAGCATCGGGACTTCATGGCGAATTTGGCTGAAGGAAGTGAGCGGTGCGGCCCCTACACGCTGAGTTGGGGAATCCGGCGTAATGAGCTCGGGATGTTTCTCTTCCAGCTCGCGCAGTTCGCGCATCAGCCGATCGTACTCTGCATCCGGTACTTCTGGCGCATCCATAACGTGGTACAGGTATTCGTGATGGCGAAGCGTGGTTCGCAGTGCTGTCAGTTGTTGTTCGATTGGTTCCATATCCCACCATCAATGATAAAAAACCCCCGACAGGCGGGGGTTCAGTAAGGGTGCGGTACGCCTGGCTTATCAGGCGTTGGCTTCTTTCACTTCGCGAATGCGATCCTGATAATCGCGCACTTTCTGTGGCGTTATCATCCGACGCTGATCGTCGAGCACCACACCGCCGACTTCGTCCGCAATGTACTGGGCAGACTGAAGCATCAGTTTGAAGTTTTGCAGTTCGTCACCATAGGACGGCACTTGCATAAAGATAGTGACCCCTGGGGTCTGCATGTCGGCCATGTTTTCCGGGTCGAACGTGCCAGGTTTCACCATGTTAGCAAGGCTGAACAAGGCCGGACCGCCGCCGCCAGGATTGAGATGGCGGTGATAAATATTCATATCGCCGAACACAAATCCTGTCTGCTCAATGCTGTTGCGCAGCAGTTCACCGTTGATGTGCGAACCTTGATGAGCGGCCACGCTGAGCACAATAACCGTCTCTTTGCGTTCCTGCTTCACTGGCTGTGGTTCTTCTACCGCTGCCGGTTGTGGTTCAGGCGCTGATGGCTGTGCGACTGGCTGCGGAGCAACGGGCTGAGGCTCAGCGACAGCAGGTTGTACCGGCTGTGATGGCGCAACATGGGGTTGCTGCACAGGCTGCTGATACTGCGGAGCAGGCTGCTGTGGTGTGACCTGCGGCTGAACCGGTGGACGCTGTTCCACGGGCTGCTGCACAAGTGCCTGATGAACCGGTTGCTGACGCACGGGCTGCTGAGGCGGCACTGGCTGACGAGCGGGTTCCTCATGGCGTACCGGCGGCTGCACCTGGCGCTCATAAGGCGGCTGGTACTGGTGTTGCGGCGCCTGGTGGGCAGCATCATGCTCCCCGGCGTGCATATCCTGGGCAGGGTTCACCCGATGAACACGAACTTCACCTACGCCATCGTCATCAAAGTCGTCATCATCCGACGCTTCGTCGCCACGCGATTTCATGCGTTTCATTGGGCGATCGCGGAACATCGAAGAACGTTCTTTGCGGCTGGTCCAGAAACCGTGAACCAGCAGTGCAATTATGGCGATCGCGCCAACGATGATTAATATCAGACGCAAATCCTGCATCATTATATTCTCTGTTGTTCTAACACCTTGCCACCACGGCAAACATTTACTCACTAAGAGTATTTGCCCATCACGTCAAGTGCAAGTGTGTACCAGGAATTCGGACAATAAAGATGAACCAAATCGTGCTTTTTGCTGTTTTTTCGAACATTTCCTAACTGGTTATCGTCCGCCAAGCCGATAAAATAGCTCTGCAACTGCCAGGACATTTTATAAAAGGAGTATCGCCTGACCATGGTTTCCTCATCTGCACCCCGTAGCGGGGTCTACTATTTTTCTCAGGGCTGGAAACTGATCCGCCTACCCGGCATTCGTCGTTACGTTTTTCTGCCGCTGCTGGTGAACATCATTTTGATGGGCGGTGCCTTCTGGTGGCTGTTTAGCGAATTGGGTAACTGGATACCGTCGTTGATGAGCCGCGTGCCAGACTGGTTACAGTGGCTGAGCTATCTGCTGTGGCCGATTGTGGTTCTTTCAGCGCTCCTGGTGTTCGGTTATTTCTTCTCTACGATCACCAACTGGATAGCCGCCCCGTTTAGCGGATTGCTGGCAGAACAGCTCGAAGCGCGACTCACCGGAGCCACACCACCGGACACCGGCGTGTTAGGTGTGATGAAAGATGTCCCGCGAATTATGAAGCGCGAATGGCAAAAGCTGGCGTGGTATCTGCCGCGCGCACTGGTTCTGCTGATTTTGTACTTCATTCCGGGGGTTGGCCAAACCGTCGCCCCCGTGTTGTGGTTCTTGTTCAGCGCCTGGATGATGGCCATTCAGTACTGCGACTACCCGTTTGATAACCACAAAGTACCTTTCAAAACGATGCGCGAAGCCCTGCGCTCACGCAAAGTGACCAACATGCAGTTTGGCGCGCTCACCAGCCTTTTCACCATGATCCCGATATTGAACCTGGTCATTCTGCCCGTCGCCATTTGTGGTGCCACCGCCATGTGGGTTGACTGTTATCGCGATAAGCACGCGCTCTGGAAGTGATCTTCTTCTGTATATAAAGGTAAAGTTGGGGCGACGAATGTCGCCCCTTATTCCATACTGATAACCTTTATTTCACATCAGCATATCGTTATACGAAAACTTTCCTTCCCCATCACGCCCAACTGCGTATGCTGGAGTCGTTCCCAAATTTCAA
This sequence comes from Scandinavium sp. NPDC088450, assembly GCF_044900545.1. Lineage (NCBI taxonomy): Bacteria > Pseudomonadati > Pseudomonadota > Gammaproteobacteria > Enterobacterales > Enterobacteriaceae > Scandinavium > Scandinavium sp. NPDC088450. Next base: position 63,647 of record NZ_JBJDNI010000011.1, read on the forward strand.
ACAGTTAAGGACTGGCTATGAGCAAGATTTTTGAAGATAACTCGCTGACAATCGGTCATACGCCGCTGGTTCGACTGAACCGAATCGGTAATGGACGCATCCTCGCGAAAGTGGAATCCCGCAACCCGAGCTTCAGCGTCAAATGCCGCATCGGTGCCAATATGATTTGGGATGCCGAAAAACGTGGCGTACTGAAACCGGGCGTCGAACTGGTTGAGCCGACCAGCGGCAACACCGGCATCGCGCTGGCTTATGTAGCCGCAGCCCGTGGCTACAAGCTGACACTGACCATGCCGGAAACCATGAGCGTGGAGCGCCGCAAGCTGCTGAAAGCGCTGGGTGCCAATCTGGTGCTGACCGAAGGCGCGAAAGGCATGAAAGGTGCCATTCAGAAGGCAGAAGAGATTGTGGCCGGTGACCCGGAAAAATTCCTGCTGCTGCAGCAATTCAGCAATCCGGCGAACCCGGAAATCCACGAAAAGACCACTGGCCCGGAAATCTGGGAAGATACAGACGGTCAGGTTGACGTGTTTATCGCAGGCGTGGGCACCGGCGGTACGCTGACGGGTGTCACTCGCTATATTAAAGGCACAAAAGGCAAAACCGACCTGATTAGCGTCGCCGTTGAGCCAACAGATTCCCCGGTCATTACCCAGGCACTGGCTGGCGAAGAGATCAAACCAGGCCCACACAAAATTCAGGGCATTGGCGCGGGCTTCATTCCGGGTAACCTGGATCTGAAGATTATCGACAAAGTCATCACTATCACCAATGATGAAGCGATTTCGACCGCACGTCGTTTGATGGAAGAAGAAGGCATTCTGGCGGGGATCTCTTCGGGTGCAGCCGTCGCTGCTGCGCTGAAACTGCAAGAAGATGAAATCTTTACCAATAAGAATATAGTGGTTATTCTACCTTCTTCGGGAGAACGTTATCTTAGCACCGCATTGTTTGCCGATCTTTTCACTGAGAAAGAATTGCAACAGTAATGCCAAATGTAAAAAGATGACGAAAAAAGCACCCAAAAGGGTGCTTTTTTGTGGCGCTCGTCATACTTTTGGCCCACCTGGCATTGCTTCCCCCCGCCGGGTCTGGTATTTAACCATCACATTTATTTTGAAGCGCGAAATTATTCAAATGTCGATTTCAGCGTGCTGAATCGATTTTATGATTTGGTTCAAATCTTGCTTTCGCGGCATAATGTTTAATGACGAGCTAAACGTCACCGGCCAGAAGTGCCTGCCAGGATTGCGTTAGACCTTCTGTGTCGTTTTCGTGTCCGCCGGCGCTAAATCTATACAGGCTAAAGTGTAGCCGCCAGGCTAGACTTTAGTTCCACAACACTAAACCTATAAGTTGGGGAAATATAATGTTCCAGCAAGAAGTTACCATTACCGCTCCGAACGGTCTGCACACCCGCCCTGCTGCTCAGTTTGTTAAAGAAGCGAAAGGCTTCACTTCTGAGATCACTGTGACCTCCAACGGCAAAAGCGCCAGCGCAAAAAGCCTGTTCAAACTGCAGACTCTGGGTCTGACTCAGGGCACCGTTGTGACCATCTCTGCAGAAGGCGAAGACGAGCAGAAAGCAGTTGAGCATCTGGTTAAGCTGATGGCTGAACTCGAGTAAGTTCACGAGTTCTTTTAAAAATCAGTCACAAGTAAGGTAGGGTTATGATTTCAGGCATTTTAGCATCCCCGGGTATCGCTTTCGGCAAAGCACTGTTGCTGATTGAAGATGAGATTGTCATCGACCGGAAGAAAATTTCTGCCGACAGCGTCGACCAGGAAGTCCAACGCTTTCTGAGTGGCCGCACCAAGGCGTCCGCGCAGCTGGAAGCTATCAAGACAAAAGCTGGCGAAACGTTCGGCGAAGAGAAAGAAGCCATCTTCGAAGGCCACATTATGTTGCTGGAAGATGAGGAGCTGGAGCAGGAAATCATAGCCCTGATTAAAGATAAGCACATGACTGCTGATGCAGCAGCCAATGAGGTTATCGAAGGTCAGGCAACTGCCCTGGAAGAGTTGGACGATGAATACCTGAAAGAGCGTGCGGCCGACGTACGTGACATCGGTAAGCGTCTGCTGCGTAACATCCTCGGTCTGGCCATTATTGATCTGAGCGCGATTCAGGACGAAGTTATCCTGGTAGCAAAAGATTTGACCCCGTCAGAAACCGCACAGCTGAACCTGAACAAGGTGCTCGGTTTCATCACTGACATCGGCGGCCGTACCTCCCACACCTCCATCATGGCGCGTTCCCTGGAACTGCCAGCGATTGTGGGCACCGGTAGCGTCACCAATGAAGTGAAAAACGGCGACTATCTGATCCTCGATGCGGTTAACAACCAGGTTTACGTTAATCCGACTAACGACGAGATCGAAGCGCTGCGCAAAATTCAGACTCAGGTTGCTGAAGAGAAAGCTGAACTGGCAAAACTGAAAGACCTGCCAGCTATCACGCTTGACGGCCACCAGGTCGAAGTGTGTGCCAACATCGGTACCGTTCGTGATATCGACGGTGCAGAGCGCAATGGCGCTGAAGGTGTGGGTCTGTACCGTACAGAATTCCTGTTCATGGACCGTGACGCGCTGCCAACTGAAGAAGAACAGTTTGCTGCGTACAAAGCCGTGGCTGAAGCGTGTGGCTCTCAGGCGGTTATCGTCCGTACCATGGACATCGGTGGCGACAAAGAGCTGCCGTACATGAACTTCCCGAAAGAAGAGAACCCGTTCCTGGGCTGGCGCGCCGTGCGTATCGCCATGGATCGCAAAGAGATCCTGCGTGATCAGGTTCGCGCTATTCTGCGTGCCTCTGCTTTCGGCAAACTGCGCATTATGTTCCCAATGATCATCTCTGTTGAAGAAGTGCGTGCACTGAAAAAAGAGATCGAAATCTACAAACAGGAACTGCGTGACGAAGGTAAAGCCTTTGACGAAACGATTGAGATTGGCGTGATGGTGGAAACACCAGCGGCGGCAACCATCGCTCGTCATCTGGCGAAAGAAGTAGACTTCTTTAGTATCGGAACCAATGATTTAACGCAGTATACTCTGGCAGTTGACCGTGGTAATGATATGATTTCGCATCTTTACCAGCCAATGTCACCTTCTGTTCTGACGCTGATCAAGCAAGTTATTGATGCTTCTCATGCTGAAGGCAAGTGGACTGGCATGTGTGGTGAGCTTGCAGGCGACGAACGTGCTACACTTCTGTTGCTGGGTATGGGTCTGGACGAGTTCTCTATGAGCGCCATTTCCATCCCGCGCATTAAGAAGATTATCCGTAACACGAACTTCGAAGATGCGAAGGTTTTAGCAGAGCAGGCTCTTGCTCAACCGACAACGGACGAGTTAATGACGCTGGTTAACAAGTTCATTGAAGAAAAAACAATCTGCTAATCCACGAGATGCGACCCAAATTACTGCTTAGGAGAAGATCATGGGTTTGTTCGATAAACTGAAATCTCTGGTTTCTGATGATAAGAAAGACACCGGAACTATTGAGATTGTTGCGCCACTCTCTGGCGAGATCGTCAACATCGAAGACGTGCCGGATGTTGTTTTTGCTGAGAAAATCGTGGGCGATGGCATTGCTATCAAACCGACCGGCAACAAAATGGTTGCGCCGGTTGATGGGACTATCGGTAAAATCTTTGAAACCAACCATGCGTTCTCTATTGAGTCCGACAGTGGTATTGAGCTGTTCGTTCACTTCGGTATCGACACCGTTGAACTGAAAGGCGAAGGTTTCAAACGTATCGCGGAAGAAGGCCAGCGTGTCAAAGTTGGCGATCCGGTTATCGAGTTCGATCTGCCTCTGCTGGAAGAGAAAGCCAAGTCTACCCTGACCCCGGTTGTTATCTCCAACATGGATGAGATCAAAGAGCTGATCAAACTGTCTGGTAGCGTGACTGTGGGCGAGACCCCGGTTATCCGCATCAAGAAGTAATTCTTGCCGCACAGAAAAATGGCGCCTTCGGGCGCCATTTTTATTTCCAGAAAGGAAGACGTTAACGAGGCGGCAGAATCAGTTCGTCATAGCCTTTCTGTAACGTATATCCCATCACATCAACCACGCGGTTTCCTGCGGCACGCACCGCATCCTGCAACGATTTCCCCTTCACGACATGGCTAATGAGCTCAGAGCAGAACAGATCGCCGGTTCCCTTTAAGTCTGTGGCTACGCGTGGGTAAGCGCTAACATCGACGCTCTCCGCAGTGACCAGCACCACGTGAATATCGTTATCGCCAGGAACGGGGGCGCTGGTAATGGCGACCCATTTGAGCGTATCGGAGAGCAAACTTTTTGCCGCTTCAATCGCGTTTTCCAGCGTATCGCAAGGTTTACCGCTCAGCACGCCAAGTTCGAAGACGTTCGGCGTAATCCCCTGAGCCAAGGGCAACAAATGGTCGCAATAGGCCTGCGGAATTTCTGGTTTCACATACACGCCGCTGTCGGTATCGCCAATCACCGGATCGACCAGAATCATCATCTGTGGATGTTTTTCCCGCATAGACTTCAGCCACTTTGCCAACAGCGCAATCTGGCTCGCGCTTCCCATATATCCTGTGGTGACGGCTTTCAGCTCACGCAGCGCATCACGCTCTTCCAGCGCCTGCAAATACCCGCTAAACCACTCATCAGGGATCACACCACCATAAAAGGTGTCGTAATGCGGCGTGTTGCTAAACAGAACCGTTGGCACCGCCAGCACATTCAAATGATGCTGTTTGATGTTAGGCACCGCCACGCTGTTGCCTACGCTGCCGTACACCACCTGAGATTGCACAGCCACAATGTCGGCCTGCTGCGCTCGGGTCTTGTCCCGAAATAGAATCATTTCCATGGCTGTTAAATCCCCGCCCCTTGACTGTAACTCTCTTCACCAAACACGCCGGTCGACAGATAACGGTCTCCGCGATCGCAAATGATCGCCACTACCACTGCGCCCGGGTTCGCCTGCGCCACGCGTAGCGCCCCGGCTACCGCACCGCCCGAGCTCACGCCACAGAAGATACCTTCACGCACCGCCAGTTCACGCATGGTATTTTCCGCGTCACGCTGATGAATATCCATGACTTCATCCACCAGCGCGGCATTAAAGATCCCCGGCATATATTCCGCTGGCCAGCGGCGGATGCCTGGAATGCTGCTGCCCTCTTCCGGCTGCAAGCCCACAATAGTGACTTTTTTGCTTTGTTCGCGCAGGAAACGAGACACGCCGGTGATGGTGCCGGTGGTGCCCATACTGGACACAAAATGGGTGAGGCGTTCCGCCGTCTGTTGCCAGATTTCTGGGCCAGTTGTGGTGTAATGCGCGTAGGGGTTATCAGGATTGTTAAACTGATCGAGAAGTTTGCCTTCACCGCGTTCCGCCATCGCCAGCGCTAAATCACGCGCCCCTTCCATGCCCTGCTCTTTGCTGACCAGAATCAGCTCTGCACCATACGCACGCATGGCAGCCCGGCGTTCCTGGCTCATGTTGTCCGGCATCAACAGCTTCATGCGATAGCCTTTCAGCGCCGCAATCATCGCCAACGCGATGCCAGTATTGCCGCTGGTCGCTTCGATTAACACGTCGCCCGGCGAGATTTCACCGCGTTTTTCAGCCTGGACAATCATCGAAAGCGCGGCCCTGTCTTTGACTGAACCGGCAGGATTATTCCCTTCGAGTTTGACCCACACTTCACTGCCGTTGTCGGGAGCCATACGCTGGAGTTTCACTAACGGGGTGTTGCCGATGGTGTTTTCTAATGTCGTCACTTCTGCATTCCAATAAAAAAGCCCGGTCGCGATTGCCCGGCGGTGCTAGCACTTGCCGGGCCTACAAGTCGGGCCTACAAAATAATGTTCTTATTTGTAGGCCGGGTCAGCGAAGCGCCACCCGGCAACATCAGGATGCAATAAAACTATCAGTCTGAGTAAGTCAGGTCTACTGAATCATCGGGCAAATAGTCGATACGGTATTCCCCCGACCCCGCGGTTGCCGACCAGCCCAATTCAGAATGGCTAAATTCCAGCCCTTCGGACTGACCCATCTCTTTAACAGCCTGCAATTTCACCGTTGCTGTGGTGTTCGCCGGAATGCGGAAAGACAGGACAACCTTGCCCTCAATGGCTTGCCACTTCACGGCAATCTCGCCATACATTGACTCGTAGCTTGCATCAACCCAATTCAGCCTGCCGCCGGGCAGCGGCGAAATGATCGCATGCTTAAAGCCTGGCGCTGATTCATCGGCCTCGATTCCCGCGACAGTTCGATACAACCATTCCCCCACCGCGCCATAAGCGTAATGGTTAAACGAGTTCATGTCCGGGCTCCACATGGAACCGTCTGGCTTGATGCCATCCCAGTGCTCCCACACCGTCGTTGCTCCAGCTTTTACCTGATACAGCCAGGACGGAAAATCGTCTTTCAGCAACAATGCCCAGGCCTCTTTCGCCTTCCCGTTCTGGCTAAGCGCGTGGCAAAAATAAGGTGTGCCGAGAAAACCTGTCACCAGATGCCCGTCATGCTCATGGAGCAGCGCCACCAACCGATCCGCTGTACGTTGCCGGAAGGCAACAGGCGTTAGATCGAAACAGAGCGCAACAATGTGTGCAGTTTGGGTCTGAGCCGTCAAATCGCCTTTTGCAGTGAAGAAACGTTCCTGGAAGCGCTCCACGATTATGGTCTGCAACGCACTGTAATACTGATGGTCTTCTTCGTTGCCCAACACTTTTGCCGTTTTAGCCAGCAGCGACGTTGATAAGGCGTAATAGGCCGTGCAGAGCAAATCCTCCGGCGTAGCACCGAAGTAGCTTCCTTCCTGAGCGTCCAGCGCCACCCAGTCGCCAAACTGTAGCTTGTAGCGCCAGATATCGTTGTCCGCATGAGCCCGCATAAAATCGACCCAGCCTTTCATGCTGACATACTGGTTTTGCAGGATGCGCTTGTCGCCATACATCAGGTACATCGTCCACGGATTGATCACCGCTGCGTCCGCCCAGCCCGTGGCTGAGTGCGTTCCGCCTTCCGCGAGGAATTTATCGTGATCGCAATGCCCGGTCAGAATATCGGGGATCACATGCGGCACGCCGCCCTCTGGCGTCTGGTCATGCTTGAGGTCCGTCAGCCATTTGGCAAAAAAGGTGCGGGTTTGCATCAGGTAGCTGGCGGTTCGGCAGAAGATTTGCGCATCGCCCGTCCAGCCCAAACGTTCATCTCGCTGCGGGCAATCAGTCGGGACATCGACAAAATTGCCTTTCAGTCCCCAAAGAATGTTGTGGTGCAGCTGATTCAAATCCGGATTTGAGCAGGCAAACTGCCCGGTAGCCTCCATCGCAGAATGGATGACAATCGCCGTAAAATGATTCGGATTGAGTTCACCCGGGAAACGCTCAACTTTCACATAACGAAAGCCCTGCCAGCTAAAACGAGGATGCCAGACTTCCTCCCCCTCACCTTTCAGCGTGTATTCCACGAGCTGCTTCGCACTGCGCAGATTGTCGAGATAGACATTGCCGCTGGCATCCAGCGCTTCAAAATGGCGTAACACCACTTTATCGCCAGGTTTCCCTCTCACCCGAAACTCCACCCAGCCGCTCATGTTCTGGCCGAAATCCAGCACCTTGTCACCCTGCGGCGTCACAATCAGGGCCGCAACAGGGAGACGCTCAATCTGTTTGACAGTGCCAGCGCCCTGTGCAACCAGTGTTTTTTTATCCCAATGAATCTGGGAAACATGACGCCAGTCCGAATCATTAAAACCCGACCGTTGCCAGCCCGGCTGCGCCAAAGTGGCGTCATAGCGTTCACCATCGTAGATTTCGGCAAACTGGCGTGCGGAGTCGCTGCTACGCCATGAAAGGTCGCTAACCACACATTGCTCGCTGCCGTCTTCGTACTGAATCACCAGTTGGCACAGCAGCGCGGTTTGCTCTCCGTAGTAATTGCGATGACGGCTGAATCCCATATCTCCTTTGAACCAGCCCGCCCCCAGTTCAGCCCCCACAACGTTATCGCCGCTGTTCAGCAACGCCGTCACATCGTAAGTCTGGTACAAAAGATGGTGCTGATAGCTGGTCCAGCCCGGCGTCAGTTCATCCGTGCCTACCCGCTCCCCATTCAGGAAGAGCTGATAAATGCCTAATGCTGTGGCATGCACAAAAGCAGAAGCCACCTTCTTTTCCGCTGCCACTGAAAACGCTTTTCGCAGCAAAGTCCCTTTCGAATTCGCCTTATCCTGCGGCGTTTCTGCTGAGATAAATTCGCCTTTCCAGGCACAATTCATCACCCCGGTGACGAACGGTGCTTCCGGGCTCCACCCGCTGCTTTCACCGTGGTTGTCGGTGATGCGCACCCGCAGAAAATAACGGGTGGAAGGCTGAAGGAGGAATTCGCTCAACTCAATGTTATTGGATTCCTCACTGTTGACGACGCCACTATCAAAAACCAGCGCTGAGAAATCGGCGCGAGTACTGCACTGCAACTGCCACGATTGCTGCAACACATTGCGGCGAGTGCTCTCTATTTTCCAGCCGATGAGCGGCAGCCTTTCCACGCCGGTTAACGCCGGTTCACCATTCAGAGTGAGTTGACTGACTGACAGCATGATTCAATTCTCCTTGCGGGTACATTAATGGGGTGAAGAGGGCTGAGCCGATACCGGCATGATGTCTGCGGTGGCTTCCTCAACCGTCTGCGATTCGCTCAAAAATTCGTTACGTGACTTGCCATGGAAACAGAGCCAGCCAATCAACATGCCGAAGGCCACAATGGCTGAAAGAAGGGTGTAGAGAATGACTGGGCCTGCATCGAGCAGTACCGGAGTGACAAAGGCCAGAATGCCGCAGGTCAGGCGTGCCAGACCGACAATGGCACCCTGAGCGGTGGCACGCAGCATGGTAGGGAAGGATTCCTGCGACCAGACCTTCATGATGCCTTCAAATGCCATCCCGCTGCCTATCGCGGTAAAGAGCAAAAAGCAGAACCACGACACCGGCGAAAAGTGCAGCAGCACAGGCATAAAGAAACCCCCGGAGAAAAAGCAGGCGCCGATAATAAACACCAGCATTCTTTTTTCGGTGTCGACCATTTTCATAAACAGCAGCCCGGACAGCACACCCACGGGCATCAGCAGTAAATTCCACAGCGCGTTCTTTTCAACGCTAATGCCGACCACATTCACCGCCACATAAGCGCCAAATTGGCCTCCTGTGTTAGCGGCAAGATTGGTAAACATATAAAACAAACAGAGAGCCACCAGCGGCCACAGGTACTTTCCGCGAATTAAATCCGCATAGGAATTCTTTTGCGCGCGCACCGTCGCTTTCCCGCTTAGGCGTTCCTGGCGGGCGATTAACCAGACAGAAGATTCCGGCAGCGACCAGCGCAGCACCAACAAAATGGCGGCCACAACGCCGACATGCAGATACAGAATTTGTGCGCCCGTTTTCCCCCAACCGCCCACTAACGCGGATATCGCCATGGTTGAACAAATACCGGCAAACCAAAGTAAGTTCGACAAGCCCAGGATTTTGCCGCGATTTTTCTCCGTTGCGGCTTCAGAGATGGTCGCCAGTGACACAGGGAGATCGGCCCCAGTAGCGAGCCCTACCAGAAGGGTGCCGACCAGCAATAAAGAGAATGAGGCGCTAAACGCTAATAACAAAGAGCCCGCGAGGACCATTGCCATGGTGATAATAAAAACGTTTCGTCGCCCATAATAATCGCCCAGGCGGCCGCCTAAAAACGCGCCCAGCGCAATGCAAAGTGTCAGCACTCCGGAAAGAATACCAATTTCAGCCGATGTCGTTCCCAGCGCTTTTTGATAAATAACCAGAGCCGTCCCGTTCGAAACAATTGCCGCCGAGTCAATATAAGAAGCCATCCCGGAAACCACGCCAATATACCAGGGGTTAGGCTGTTTTATCTCAGGCATAATCATTACTCCATTTATGTTATGTAATAAATAAACAGACTCCTGAATGAAAAAACTGAACATCACTCTCGATACAAAAGACAACATTAAGCCAACTCAAAGCCTGAAAAGCTTTAAGGGGTTTAAAGCTAAAATGTGTTAACCCATCATGTATCAGGCTGCACGGATAAACTCAGCTGTCGTTCCTGTGAGGGGGTACGCTGGAAATGGCGGCGATAAGCTTCGGTCAATCGTGGAGGATTAGAAAATCCACACGACGTCGCAATACGGCTCACCGGGATATCCGTGGTTCGCAATAACTCTTGTGCTTTCAACAAGCGATACACCTGCTGAAATTTCTCGGGCGTCTGCCCGGTCATTTCATGGAAAAAACGGTACAGCGTGCGAATGGCAAATCCACCTTCTTCGCAGACACTTTTCCAGTTGATCTCCTGGGCATAATTCTGCCGCACCTGATCCAGCAGATAGACTTTGCCTTTCGGCTCAACCTGAGACGGTTTTGGCGCCGTTATGCTTTGGCTCAGGATCGTGAGTATTTGTAAGAATGAAGACTCGGTGCTGGAGAAATACAGCGCATCAAACGCGTCATCCCGACGCTGACTGATATTTTCTGCAAGACTAACTATCGCATTTAACGGCACGTCAGCCAGAGGCTGATAGCTATCAGAAAAGGGATGCGTATGATTACTGATGCTCTCAATCATTCCATCGATATTTTTGATATATTTAAAATCACGCTGGCGATGAATCAATATATTGATAAGCGAGAGTTCACTGGTCGATTCATAATAATGAACGTCATTTGCGGTGACAAAGAAGAAATCACCACGGCGGATCATTTCAGCATGATCGTTAACAATATGAAACCCGCTACCGCTGCGCACAATAACCAGTTCATCAAATTCATGGCCATGTAAATCGGCCATGGCTTGATTGTTGAGCATAAACACACAAAAAGCATGGTCTTCAGAGGGAAAGAAATCTTCGCATTGTTTGATGTCGACCATTATTCCCTCCGCAAGTTGTGGTTTATATCCTTACCCTTAACACCTATTTTTCCTTTGTGGCATTGTTTTATTAGACAGGAATAGTTATGCCAAGTCATTACGCGACAATGGCATTACGGCGTAATTCCTTGTGACGTTACCATCATTTTTCTTCATTACTCGCAAGCTTCATCACAATAAGTCCCCATAAAAAAACCCACGCTATACGTGGGTTTAAATGCAGAGTCAGAAAAAGAATCAGGCTGTTTCTGCCAGAGCCAGACTGTCTATCCCTTCAAGACCTTCGATTCTTTCTTTGCCGTTATACAAACGTGCATGCTGCAAGCCCACAAACAGGCGTTCGCCGCGCTGCGGGGCATCGTCACGCATGACGACGGTTAGCGGTTCGTCATACCAGCCCAGCGGCTGGACAACCAGTTGGGTGTAGTGGCCTTTCGGGCTGGCTTCCAGCACCTGTACCGGCAACGGGGAGTCCAGGCTGGTGCGGCGGCTGACATCCACTTCCCAGGGGCGCAGGAAAAGATCCACCGGGCCTTGATGGGCAGGCGTATAGCCCAACGGCCAGCGATGCGCACCAACATGGAACTGACCACCGCGAATCGTGCCTTTCAGACGGTTCACTTCGCCCATAAACTCAAGCACAAAGCGGGTCGCGGGTTCACGCCAGACTTGCTCTGGCGCATCCACCTGTTCGATGTTGCCCTGGCTCATCACCACCACGCGGTCGGCGACTTCCATCGCTTCTTCCTGATCGTGGGTAACGAAGACGCTGGTGAACTTCAGCTCTTCATGCAGTTGACGCAGCCAGCGGCGAAGCTCTTTACGCACCTGAGCATCGAGCGCGCCAAACGGCTCATCGAGCAGCAGAATTTGCGGTTCAACGGCCAACGCACGCGCCAGTGCGACACGCTGTTTCTGCCCGCCAGAAAGCTGCGCCGGGTAACGGTCAGCCAAATGCGCCAGCTGCACCATCTCCAGCAGTTTGGTGACTTTCGCTTTGATTTCTGCGGCATTCGGGCGTTCACGACGCGGCAGCACTGTCAGACCAAAGGCGATGTTGTCGAAGACCGTCATATGGCGGAACAACGCGTAGTGCTGGAACACGAAACCGACTTTACGATCGCGTGCATGCAGGCGGCTAACGTCAGTACCGTGAAAACGAATCTGCCCGCTGGTCTGGTGTTCCAGCCCGGCAATAATGCGCAGCAGCGTGGTTTTGCCCGAACCCGATGGGCCAAGCAGCGCCACCATCTGACCCGACGGAATATCCAGAGAGATTTCATTCAGCACCTGGGTGCGCCCGAACGACTTCTTAATACTGGCAATCTCAATGCTCATGATGCTTCTCCTGCTGCGCGCGTTTTTCCTGATTCTCCAGGCGCCACTGCAGCATACTCTTTAAAAACAGGGTCAAAATAGCCAATAACGTCAGCAGGGCCGCGGCGGTAAACGAACCGACGGTGTTGTAATCCTGCTCAAGTAATTCAATCTGCAATGGCAGCGACAGCGTCTCACCTCGAATCGAACCGGACACCACTGACACCGCGCCGAATTCACCGATGGCGCGCGCGTTAGTCAGGACCACGCCGTACAGCAGCGCCCAACGAATGTTCGGCAGCGTCACACGGCGGAACATCTGCCAGCCGGATGCGCCCAGCAAAATGGCCGCTTCGTCTTCGTGGCTGCCCTGGCTGAGCATCACTGGCACCAACTCGCGAACCACAAACGGACAGGTGACGAAGATAGTCGCCAGTACCATGCCCGGCCAGGCAAACATGATTTGCAGGTTATGCTCATCAAGCCAGCCGCCCAGGGGGCCGTTGGAGCCGTAGAACAGCAAGTAAACCAGGCCCGCCACCACTGGCGAAACCGCGAAAGGAATATCCAGCAGCGTTAACAGTAACTGGCGACCCGGGAAGTTAAAGCGCGTCACCAGCCATGCCAGCAACGTGCCGAAAACCAGGTTCACCGGAACGGTTATCAGGGCGATCATCAGTGTCAGCCAAATGGCGTGCAGCATGTCGGGATCGGCCAGATTGTGCAGGACGGGCATGATCCCTTTGCTGAACGCCTGCACAAAGATATAAATCATCGGCACCAGCAGAATGAAGGCTGATACCAGCATTCCAGCGCCGATCAGAAACCATTTGCCCCAGTTGATGCGGGGCGCGTCATAGCGTTTCAATTGCGTAACTTCCGCCATCAGTGACCTACCACACGTCGACCAAAGCGACTCTGCAAGGTGTTAATTGAGAACAGCAGCAGCAGCGAAGCACCCAGAATCACTGAGGCAATCGCGCTCGCCGCAGGATAATCAAACTCCTGCAAACGCACGAAAATCATCAGCGAGGTCACTTCTGTTTTCCACGCGATGTTCCCGGCGATAAAAATCACGGCCCCAAACTCGCCCAGACTGCGGGTGAAGGAGAGTGCTACGCCCGCCAGCAGCGCCGGGGAAAGTTCCGGCAACACCACTTTGCAGAAGCTCTGAATACGCGTCGCGCCGAGCGTTTCCGCAGCTTCTTCGTATTCCGGCCCTAATTCTTCCAGCACTGGCTGAACGGTACGCACCACAAACGGAATGCTGGTAAACGCCATTGCTACGGCGATACCCAGCCAGGTATAGGTGACTTTGATATCAAATTTCGCCAGCCATTCGCCGTAAAAGCCGTTCACGGAAAAGAGCGATGCAAGCGTCAGGCCCGCAACTGCCGTTGGCAGCGCAAAAGGTAAATCCATCAGCGCATCCAGCAGCGTACGCCCCGGGAAGCGATAGCGCGTCAGTATCCACGCCATCAACAGGCCAAACACACCATTAAAAATCGAAGCGACAAACGCAGACAGCAGCGTCACTTTATAGGCCGCCACCACCTGAGGATTGGTGATAACGTCCCAATATTGCGCCCAGCTCATCTGCGCCAGTTGCATCACCAGCGCGCTGAGTGGCAGCAGTAAAATCAGGCATACGAACAGCAGACTGGTGCCGAGGCTTAAGGTGAAGCCCGGCAGCACGCGTCTGGAAGAGACAGCAAACATTACTTACGCCCCGCCGCTAACAGCTTGTCCAGCTCGCCACCGCTGGCGAAATGGGTTTTCATCACCTCCGGCCAGGAGCCGAACTGGTCTTCCACACGGAACAGGTCCGTTTGCGGGAATTTATCTTTCAGTTTGTCCATCACCTGCGGGTTGTTCACGCGGTAGTAATAGTCGGTGATGATGGTCTGTGCCTGTGGGCTATAGAGCCAGGTCAGATACGCTTTTGCTGCTTTTTCGGTGCCGTTGGCTTTGACGTTTTTGTCGACCCACGTCACCGGGAACTCGGCCAGGATGTTGGTTTTCGGCACGATGACTTCGAAGCCCTGATCTTCATACTGCTTACGAATGTTGTTCACTTCAGATTCAAAGGTGATCAACACATCGCCCAGACCACGCTCGACGAAGGTGGTGGTCGCCCCGCGCCCGCCGGTATCGAACACTTCAACGTTTTTCAGGAACTGGGTCATGAACTGTTCGGTTTTGGCTTGATCGTTGCCGTCAGCTTTTGCCGCCGCGCCCCACGCAGCCAGATAGGTGTAACGTGCGTTACCCGAAGTTTTTGGATTCGGGAAAATGAGCTTAACGTCTGAACGAACCAGATCGTTCCAGTCATGAATATTCTTCGGGTTGCCCTTGCGCACCAGGAACGCCATGGTCGAATAGAATGGCGAGCTGTTGTTCGGCAAACGGCTTTGCCAGTCAGCCGGGATCAACTTGCCTCGGTCATGCAGAATTTGTACGTCGGTCACCTGGTTATAGGTCACCACGTCGGCTTTCAGCCCCTGTAAAATCGCCAGCGCCTGCTTGGATGAACCAGCATGAGACTGCTTGATGGTCAGCTTATCGCCACCATTATCCTTCGCCCACTGCTGCTCAAACGGGGGATTAAGGGCCGCAAACAGCTCACGGGACACGTCATAGGAGCTGTTAAGCAGTTCGGTCGCCTGCGCTTGTGCCGCCAGCAGCAACACGCCCAGCGCCAGTGTTCCTTTCTTCAGTGATGTAACGGCCATTGCGAACCCTTATAAATGTGATGACTATCTTATGGTCATAATATTTATAACGAGGATGAAAGCTGTAACGGTTTTATATACCGTTTGGTGATTTGGAAGTTGAAAAGAGAATAAGGCATCGGCGGAGTTCTTTCCGCGACCGATTTGTTACAGTAAGCAAAACCCTAATGAGGAACGTTAAAATGCGCCAAAGGACGATTGTCTGCCCCATCATTCAGAACAACGGCGAGTACCTGCTGTGCAAAATGGCTGACGATCGGGGAGTCTTCCCCGGTCAATGGGCGCTTTCCGGGGGAGGCATGGAGCCCGGCGAAACCATGGAACAGGCGCTGCTGCGCGAAATCGGCGAAGAGCTCGGTGACAAGCTGGAAATAACCCGCATTACCCCCTGGCATTTCCGCGATGACACCCGCATCAAAACCTATGCCGACGGCAGCCAGGAAGAAATCTACATGATCTACCTGATGTTCGACTGCATCAGCGCGAACCGCGAGGTGACGTTTAACGAAGAGTTTCAGGCAGTGGCGTGGGTCAGCCCGGAGAAACTGGGCGAATACGATCTGAACGTGGCGACACGCCAGACGTTTGTGGATAAAGGGTTGTTGTAATCAGGCATTGCCCGGTGGCGGCGTTGCCTTACCGGGCCTACGGTTTTGCAGGCCAGTGCAAGCGCAGCGCCGCCCGGCACCACAAGGTTTAAAGCGCCATTAACTTATCAAGTGAAGGCGCGAAGTAGTAACCACCGGTCACCGGTTTGGTAAAGCGCAGCATCGCGTCACGTTTACCGTCAGTATCACCAAACATGCTCAGCAGTTGCTGCTCAATGTTGTACAAACGTGCGCAATAAGCGCAGAAGTACAGGCCATGAGTGCCGCTTGCGGTGCCGTACGGCAGGCTCTGACGCACAATCTTCAGCCCTTTGCCGTTCTCTTTCAGGTCAACACGGGTCAGATGCGAAGTTTCAGGCCGGTCATCGCCGTCAATCTCTTCGTTGGCTTCTTTGGTGCGGCCAATCATCATTTCCTGATCGTGCACGCTCATACGGTTGAGCTGCTTCAGATTGTGTTCCCAACGCTGCACGAACACGTAGCTGCCGCCCGCATCCACGCCATCAGCAATCACCGCAACATCACGACGCGTTTCTTCACCTGCCGGGTTTTCAGTACCATCAACAAAGCCACTGAGGTCACGCTCTTCGACCCAACGGAAACCGTGAGTTTCCTCTTTCACTTCAATGGCATCACCAAATGCAGCCACCGCAGCCTGAGCGACAGAGAAGTTCACATCGTGGCGAAGGGAAAGAATGTGGATCAGCACATCATACTGAGTCGCAGGTGCGAGGCCTTTGCCATAAGGGACAAAATCCTTCAGCTCTTCAGCCCCAACGCCGCCGCTCAGGCTACGCCAGGTATCATGACCAAAAGCCACCACTGCGCCCAAATGCGCGTCGGGGAATTTTGCTTCGAAAGAAGCCAGTTTGTCCGCGAAAATTTTGCTGCACTCGCGCAGGGCATTCACATCCCCTTTGACATTGGCTTCAATCCAAATCGCCGCACGGCAATGTTCCGGCAAAATGCCGCTCTGAACCTGAGACATCGCTCCTCCTGGAAATAAAGATGCCACGACGTCGTGGCATTGATGGCGGCTATTGTACCCGCTTTTTCATTACAGCGGCTTGCTCAGACGCAAATTAACGGCGCCAGATTATCTTGCTGACTTTCCAGTTTTTCAGGGAATCATCAGGCGGCATTAAGTCCTGCGGGCCACTCCAGCTTCCGCTGAATAAGTAGCTGATATGCTGACTGTCTTTGGCCTTACACTCCACGCCAGCCGCATCATCACCGCTGCCTTTCTGGCAATTTTCATACGCTTTGCTGTACAGGTCGCTGAACGGAGTGCCGACTTTCGCGCCACCCGAAACCGCGATGTCGCTGTCCATCACATCGACACGGCTGATTGTGCCCGCATCGCCATTCACAATCAGCGCCACTTTGTCGTCTTTCAGCGCTTCAAAATACTTCACGATGCTGCCGTTGTCGGTTTTCATCCCGCTACGCAGGCGATAGTCGCCATTCAGCGCATCATTGATGGCTTCTTCATCCAGCGGCGTGCTGGCAGTGAGCTTGCCCACGCCCTGCTCAGTCACTTCCGTTGAGGAGCCAAACCAGTTCCACGGATAGGCGGCAGACCAGTGTACAAAACTGAGCGTAGAACAACCGGTCAACGCCAGAGGAAGCGCACAGAGCAATAAACGCATTGATTTCATTCCAGGTCCTTTCTATGTCAAAGCAACGCCTGTTGGAGTGCAGAATGGCAGAAAAGTGCCATTAATCCTCATGCGGGGAAAAACAAGCGCGTAAACGGCGGTTGGCAAGCAGCCACCAGAGGGCAAAACCATCAAGAATAACCAACGCCAGACCCGTTCCGGAGAGAGGCTCACCCTGAAGCCACAAAACAGGCTGCCAGAACAGCAGTGCCGTTTGAGCAAGTATCAACGCCCAGCGCATCAGCGCCCAGAAACGAGGAAGCTGGAATCGGCGGCCGCTGACTAAAAAAGCCACCACCGCAGGGACGCCCGGCAGCAAACCCAGCCAGAAGTTATCGTGATCGGGATAAAACAAATTGAGCAGCGTATCGCCCTGTTGACGCGAGGCGGCGGCCATCACGAACAGCACCCAGGTTCGCGCCTGTAGCAGCAGGATGCACCAGAACAGAAACGGAAGCTTCAGCCGGCCGTGGGCATCATAGGCCGACAGAGGAAAATCAATATTCTTCATCTTCAATCAGGCGTTTGCCGAGCACCACCACATCAGCATGCTCGTAGCCCAGGCGTTCGTACATGCCTTGCACCATGTCGTTATCTTCGCGCACCATAATTTGCAGTTTCGGGCAACCGCGGGCAATCAGCTTCTTTTCGAGCCGATTGAGCAGCGCGTTAGCAATGCCGCGACCGCGGTATTCAGGATGCACGCCGAGGTAATAAGCAGAGCCGCGATGGCCGTCATAACCGCCCATTACCGAGCCGACCACTTCGCCGTTGACTTCTGCCACCAAAAACAGGCTGATGTCATGGTTAAGTTTTCGCTCAATATCCATTTCAGGATCGTTCCACGGGCGTAGCAGGTCACAACGCTCCCAGAGCGTAATAACCTCTTCGAAATCGGACTGGCGAAAAACGCGTATCTCCATGGTATTGCCCATCTTTTTGAACGAGTAAACAGTGATTATGGCGTGATCATCTGAATTATCCAAGATCTGACCAATCGAGGTCAAAAAAATGGCATAATACGCGTTTGTCACGTATTGAAATGAAAAGTAAAACAATTCTCAACACGGGCTGTCGTAACGGAAAAGACGATACGATATAACACATGGACTCATAATTTTTTACCACTCAGGCCGCATGAGCACTTTTAAACCCCTAAAAACACTTGCTTCACGCCGTCAGGTGTTGAAAGCCGGGCTGGCCGCACTGACCTTGTCAGGAATGTCCAAAGCCATCGCTAAAGAAGAAACGCTGAAAACCAGCAACGGTCACAGCAAACCTGCTGCCAAAAAAGCCGGAGCAAAGCGTATCGTAATGCTCGATCCAGGCCACGGCGGTATTGATACCGGCGCGATTGGTCACAACGGATCAAAAGAGAAACACGTGGTGCTGGCGATTGCCAAAAACGTGCGTTCCATTTTGCGCGGGCACGGCATTGATGCCCGTCTGACCCGCAGCGGCGACACGTTCATCCCGCTTTACGATCGCGTTGAAATCGCCCACAAGCACGGCGCAGACCTGTTTATGTCCATCCACGCGGATGGCTTCACCAACCCAAGTGCCGCCGGGGCTTCTGTCTTTGCTTTATCGAACCGCGGCGCCAGTAGCGCCATGGCGAAATATCTTTCCGATAAAGAGAACGCCGCCGATGAACTGGCCGGGAAAAAAGCCCTGGATAAAGACCATCTGCTGCAGCAGGTTTTGTTCGATCTGGTACAAACCGACACCATCAAAAACAGCCTGACGCTGGGATCGCATATCCTTAAGCAGATTAAGCCGGTGCATAAACTGCACAGCCGCAGCACAGAACAGGCCGCTTTCGTGGTGCTGAAGTCCCCTTCCATTCCTTCGGTGTTGGTGGAAACCTCGTTTATCACTAACCCTGGTGAAGAAAAACTGTTGGGTACGGCGGCCTTCCGTCAGAAGATTGCTAACGCGATTGCTTCCGGCATCGTGAGCTATTTCAACTGGTTCGATAATCAGAAAGCGCATGTGAAGAGACGTTAATGAAACCCGATGTCGAGCAGGTAAAAGCCTTTTTACTTTCCCTTCAGGACGCGATTTGCCAGCAGCTTGAAGCCGTAGACGGTCACAGCTTTGTCGAAGATAACTGGCAGCGTGAAGCCGGCGGCGGCGGGCGTAGCCGTGTGTTACGCGAGGGCAGCGTGTTCGAACAAGCTGGCGTTAACTTTTCCCATGTGCATGGTGACGCCATGCCAGCCTCCGCAACAGCGCATCGCCCCGAGCTGGCAGGCCGCAGCTTTGAAGCGATGGGCGTTTCGCTGGTTGTGCACCCACGCAATCCTTACGTTCCCACCAGCCACGCCAACGTGCGTTTCTTCATCGCGGAGAAACCCGGTGCCGATCCGGTGTGGTGGTTTGGCGGCGGCTTTGACCTCACGCCGTATTACGGCTTTGAGGAAGACGCCGTGCACTGGCATACCGTGGCGCGAGATCTCTGCCAGCCGTTTGGTGAAGACGTCTATCCGCGCTACAAAAAATGGTGCGATGACTACTTCTTCCTGAAACATCGCAACGAACAACGCGGCATCGGCGGCCTGTTCTTTGACGACCTGAATACGCCAGATTTCGACCACTGCTTCGCCTTTATGCAGGCCGTGGGTCAGGGCTACACAGAAGCTTATCTGCCGATTGTTGAGCGCCGTAAAGAGCTGCCGTATGGCGAGCGCGAGAGAGATTTCCAGCTCTATCGCCGTGGACGCTATGTGGAATTCAATCTGGTGTGGGATCGCGGCACGCTGTTTGGCCTGCAAACCGGCGGACGCACGGAGTCGATTTTAATGTCGATGCCGCCGCTGGTGCGCTGGGAATACAACTACCAGCCAGAAGAAGGCAGCCCGGAGGCTGCCTTGAGTGAGTTTATTCAAGTCCGGGAATGGGTGTAAAGTCCCTCCGGCCACGGAGCTGTGTTTATTGCCGGGCGGCACTGCGTTTGCCCGGCCTGCAAGACCCGTAAGCCGGGTAAGCGTAAGCGCCACCCGACAACACAGACACCGCCCCGTAGGTCGGGTAAGCATAAGCGCCACCCGACAACACAGACATCGCCCCGTAGGTCGGGTAAGCGTAAGCGCCACCCGACAACACAGACACCGCCCCGTAGGTCGGGTAAGCGTAAGCGCCACCCGACAACACAGACAC
>NZ_JBJDNI010000011.1:84149-145431 GCF_044900545.1 Scandinavium sp. NPDC088450
TCGCCCCGTAGGTCGGGTAAGCGTAAGCGCCACCCGACAACACAGACACCGCCCCGTAGGTCGGGTAAGCGTAAGCGCCACCCGACAACACAGACACCGCCCCGTAGGTCGGGTAAGCGTAAGCGCCACCCGACAACACAGACATCGCCCCGTTGGCCGGATATGACGCATTAGCGTCGCATCCGGCACAATAATTCCATTACGCCCAGTGGCGCATACGCTGATGCAGCGTTAACGACGGTTTCTCCGCAAACAATTGCTGGTAGTCGGTGGCAAACTGCCCCAGATGCCAGAATCCCCACTGCATGGCAGCCTCTTTGACCGTCGGGTTTTGCGACCACGGGCTTATCAGCTCGCGACGCACGGCATTCAGACGAATACGTTTTAACCAGGCATTCGGACCAATACCAAGTATCGTGTGAAAGGCGTTTTGCAACGTCCGGCGGCTAACATACAGCTGATTACACAGGTCGAGTACGGTCAGCGGTTCGGACATATTTTCCAGCACATATTCGTGCGCACGCGACAGCAGGCGACGATAGCTCTGATGGCTGATGCTCTCGGCCGTGATCATCGGCTGCGCTTCTTCCAGCATGGTGCCCATCGCCAGCAGCAGATTATCGCCCAGCACTTTGCGTACCGCGGGTTGGTGGAGGTGTTCCGGGTTCTCGCTAAAGGTCGCCAGCGCCTGTTGCACAAAGCCCCATAGCGCGGCTTTGTGCTGTTCTTTCACTTCCAGCGCCGACTGGTTACGCAGCATATGCAGCACCTTTTCCGGGTTATGCAGGAAATTGGCCTGACGGGCAATGGCCTCTTCTGAAATAACGACCCCCAGAATGGTGTAATCATCCGGCGTACTCAGTTCAAACTCCGTCCCGCCCGGGCGGGTGGCAATCTCAGCGTTCCCCAGACACTGGGTGCCAATAAATCCCTGTTCGCCGCGCGTGGCCGGAATACCAAACCAGAAGGAGTTCGGCCAGACCAGACACGACTGACGCAGCGCCAGTCCGGTGTATTCACGGAACACCTGAATATCGTCAAGCAGGATTTCCGTGAACTCGCCATGAAATTTTCCCGGATGCAGCTGGTCGTAGATCTGCTGCCATGCGGTAATCGTCAGCGCATGCTCATACACATCCGTTGTTCGCCGCTGGTGAACGTTGTCCACCTCCACTTTCGGCGTAAGTTTAACGTTTTCGGGTAATGCTTCATGATAAAGATGGTGCAGGTCGGCAGTACGGTTCTTTTTCATGATCTTTTAAGCCGGAAGCTTCAACGAAGCCCCGGCCCTCCGACTGATTAATTTTTTAAGCGGTAGCGACTACTGCGTTTACGCAACACTCCGTCAGAAAAGAGCTGTTCCAGCGCCTTTCTGGCTTCATCAAGTGACCAGCCAACGTGGGCAGCCACTTCCCCTGCCGTCATTCCTTGACGGACCGATGCCAACAGCGTCAGAAGTTGCCCGGAGGATTCAGGCGTCAACGGGGCGTCCTGCGTCTTCTCTGCTTTTCCGTCTGGCTTCTGTTCTGGTTTCTTCGGCTGGCGCTTAAAACCGCCGATCAGCCACTGGGTGTCCTCGTCCGGCCGGCCTATTTCCTTACGGCTGATAACACGGCCTGTACGCGCTACGGCTGCGCTGCCAGCATCAAGCGCTGCGCGGCACGCCGCCAGATCGCCTTCCACCACCAGCGTCAACCGGCCAGGATCGAGCACTTCGTGGCTGAGCAGACGCACGTTCGCGGCTTTCAGCATGGCATCCGCCGCCTCCACGGCAGCCACCATGCCATCCACTTCCAGTAATCCCAGTGCATTGATCATCACAACCTCTCTTACGCGCGCTGGACTGGATGACGGGCAATCTCCAGAACGGCATCGGCAAAGGCGTTACATGCAGCTTTACACGCGGCCTGGCTCCCGGTCAAAAACGCAGCCGAATAGTTGGTTTCTGACGGCGGCGGGACATAGGTCACCAGTTGAACATCGGCAGATTTCAGTGCTGCATCAATGCCCACTGTCGCTTCCAGCGGCGGTGCCACCAGATACGCCATCGGATCGCCAGGTCGGCATCCTGCGGTAGCCGAGAGATAGGACCCGGTACGCGAAACGACATGCGCCAGGAAAGCGGTATCCTCGGCATCATTCGCCCACTGGAACGCCGCACCGCTTTCAATATGGGCCACCATCGCGTCCAGACCTGCGCGAACTTCGGCCGGGTTTGGCCCTCCAAGCATAATCAGGACTTCGCCCGAGGTTGGAGAGGGACTGTGCGCCGCACCGGCATACAGCGAGCGGCCATAAACCACCTCAACCATGGCCTGTTTTGTCGCTTCGTCTGCGGCAATGTACGCCACGTCATCAGAATCGACTGTGATGAGTCCGAGGCTGCGTATCTGTGGCGCTAGTTTAAGTTCACGGGCAAAACCGTCATTTACCGAGGCAATCACGCGCATGGCGGTGACGGAAGGTCTGATCAAATCTAATGCTGGCATGATGCCTCCTTAACGGGTCATATTGATGCCGGATGCTTTTTGCTCCAGCATGCGCCTGGCCAAATCCACAATCACCGCCGCCGCTTCAACCGGTGGCGTCCCGCCCTGGTGAATGTTCGAGATACAGGTACGGTCAGCTTCAACGGTCGTCGCCACTCGTGGCGAATAGATGGCGTAGCAGGAAAGGCTTTCAGACTGGCCAAGGCCCGGACGTTCCCCAACCAGCAGGATCACCGCTTTCGCGCCCAGCAGTTCGCCGATCTGATCTTCGATTTTCACGCGACCATAGCGAACAAAGAACGGCGTCCCGACCTTCAGTCCGGCCTGGTTTAAGCCCGACAACAGCGGCGGCAGGATCTCTTCGTAGTTGGCGGTGATAGCGTCAGTCGACAGGCCATCAGAGATAATCACCTGCACATCCGGGTTCATTACACACTGTGATTTCAGCGCTTCAATGGCTTCCGCACTCAGACGACGCCCCAGATCCGGACGTGTCAGATACAAGTTCTTGTTACTGATTTCCGAGCGCACTTCCAGCAGCCCCTGGGCTTTTACCCACTCTTCCGGCACTTCTTTCAACACCGTATCTTTCGAACGCGAGTGGTCCGCCAGGAAACGCAGGAGCGCCTGGGTGCGCGGACGTGGACCGGCACGGCCAGTACAGACACGCGCGGCGGTGCTGCGACGCAACTCAGTCAAGACCTCTGGACGGTGCGGATCCTCAACGCCAATCCATGCTTTGGCTTCCGCTGAGCCTAAGTCCATCGCACAGCTTTCATCCGTCGGCGCGGCGCCTGGCGTGGTGCTGGATTTTTCTTGTTCTGACGGCGTCTGAGCCTGCTGTTGCGGCTCCCCCATTGATGCCATCACGCTACGTACAATGTCTTCAATCTGCTTTTGATCCATGATGTGTCATCCCCGCGTCATTAAAAGAACAGTGACGGATCGCCCGCCCGTTTGGTCAGGCGACCGTTTGCCATAATGCCCATGGATTCCAGCCAGCGTTCAAACTCCGGCGACGGCCGTAAATTCAGCAACTGACGGACGGTGGCGGTATCATGAAACGCGGTGGTCTGATAGTTGAGCATGATGTCGTCACCGAGCGGCATGCCCATGATGTAGTTGCAGCCAGCGGTGGCGAGCAGAATCATCAGGTTTTCGTTGAGGTTCTGGTCAGCATCAGCATGGTTGGTGTAGCAGCAGTCGCAGCCCATTGAAATGCCGCTCAGCTTACCCATAAAGTGATCTTCCAGACCCGCGCGAATAATCTGACGGTCGTTGTAGAGATACTCCGGCCCGATAAAGCCCACCACGGTGTTCACCAGGAACGGATCGTAGTGGCGCGCCAGCCCATAGTTACGTGCTTCCATCGTCACCTGATCGGCACCGAAGTTCGCACCGGCGGAGAGCGCAGACCCCTGCCCGGTTTCGAAGTACAGGCAGTTTTCCCCGGCGATGCGGTTGAACTCAGCGCCCACTGCGCGTGCTTCATCCAGCATAGCCAGCTCAACGCCAAACTCTTTTAAGCCTTTCTCGCTACCGCAGATACTCTGGAAAATCAGCCCGCCAGGCGCGCCGCGACGAATCGCTTCGATCTGGGTGGTCACGTGTGCCAGTACGCAGCCCTGGGTCGGGATGTTGAATTTGTCGATAACGCCATACACGGTATCGAGGACGCGGCTTAAGTTGTCCACGTCATCCGTTACCGGGTTAACGCCGATCACCGCATCGCCCGCCCCAAAGGACAGCCCTTCGTAAATTTGTGCGGCAATACTCTGCACGTCATCACGGGTGTCGTTCGGTTGTAAACGGCAGCTGAAGGTGCCCGGCAGACCGATGGTGGTGTTGGCCTTTTTGATCACCGGCATTTTCTTACCGCCGTAGATCAGGTCCGCGTTAGAGCAGATTTTTGCTACCGCAGCGACCACTTCCGACGTTAACCCTTTGCGTGTAAACGCAATATCATCAACGGAGGTTTCATCGCTCAGCACGTACTCGCGCAGTTCGCTGATGCTCCAGTTTTTGATGCGGTTATAAGCCGTTTCGTTGACGTCATCCTGAATCAGACGCGTCACGCAGTCCTCTTCATAGGCAATCACCGGGTTATTGCGGATATCCGCCACCGTCATTTCCGACAGCACCTGCTTGGCCGCCACGCGCTCCTGCGAACTGGTTGCAGCAACCCCTGCCAGCACATCCCCCGAACGCAGTTCGTTGGCTTTTGCCAGCACTTCTTTAACATCCTTAAACTGATAAACATTGCCGAACAATGTGGTCTTTAGTTTCATAAGTCGTTCCTTCAGGAAGGAAATGCGAGTGATTTCACCGTAACCGGCACAACCGATCCGCCAAAAAGAGGCGTACCTATGTCGATATAGTCCCCCGCCCGGACAACCACCTCATCGATGACCGCCAGCGGGTGTTGCTGTAAATGCGGGCGTAACAGCATGCCCAGGGCTTTACCAAAATCCTGCTCGGCGACCACCAGCAGGGGATGCGGATTCGGATAGCGCGCGACAAAGGCCAGCAGCGCATCAATAACGGTTAACAGCGAGGCGTAGCGCACCGGCAGCGAACCGGGCAATGCCAGCACGTAGGCGTCCGTTTGCGGATCCAGATCGAGTTGCATCAGCGCTTGCTGCCAGGCGGCAACCAAATCAGTCTCATCAACCGGGATCGCCACCGGCAGGTTGCGCAGCGGAAGCGCCACGCCTTCTAACCAGATAGTGCTGCCCGAAAGCGACAGCGTATGCGCACCGGCGCCAATCACCGTGGCGCGCACGGTTTGCGCCGGGAACTGCACCTTCATCTCACGCAGGCGCGGATGTTCATGCAGCGCCGTCGCTAACAGCGGCCCGATATCAGAAAAACAGAAAGGATCGGCAGGTTGGTTGCGGTAGCACTCGCCCACCCCACCGGACAACGTAATCACATCCGGCTTCACGCCAGTTGGCAGCAGACCGGTTTGCATCAGTGCCTGCGCCAGCGGTGACAGCGTGCCGTCAATCACCTCCACAATCAGCGCCGCCATCCGTCGGGCCACCTCAACAAGTTGCGCCGCGTTGAGGGTTCGGGCATCAGTGCCCGGACCCAATACGTCATCAACAATCCTCTGTCCCGGCGGATGCGCATGCCCCACTCGCCCCTGACCGTCCGTTTCAAGCAGCCGCCCACCAACGTTCAGGCAGGCCGAACCGCTGACCTTTCCGGCATCGAACAGAACGTAGTTCGACGTCCCGCCACCGATGTCGATATTCAGCACGCGGCACACCTTTTGCTCAGAGAGGGTTTGAGCTCCCGCACCGTGACCGGCAATCACCGATTCCAGATGCGGACCGGCGCTGGCAACCACGAAATCCCCCAGCGACTGGGAGAGCGCCATCACCGCCGGTCGCGCATTGCGGGTTTTGGCACTTTCCCCGGTAATGATGATGGCACCGGAATCGACGGTCTCAGGTTTGATCCCCGCCGCCTGATACTGGGCGAGGATCAGCGCCTCAAGTTCGGCCTCTTTCAACCCGCCCTGCTTATCAACAGGGGTAAAGCACACCGGGCTTTGCCAGCTAATTTCGCGTTTGATGAATTCGTAGCGCGGCACCTGCGACACAGCCGCACGGTTGACCAGCTCAAGGCGCGAGAAGATCACCTGAGTGGTGGTGGTGCCGATATCGATACCGACGCTCAGTAGCTGGCGAGTATTCACGATTGCGTCTCCAGGTTGGTTTCTACGGCTGCGGGCACATTTTCATCTTTCGGTACCAACAGCATAGCCACACCTATCGCCGTCACGCCGCCAATCAGCTTGCCGACAATCATCGGGAAGATCATCGCGTTCATGTTGGCAGCGGCGAAACCTAAGTGGTCACCCAGAGCGAAGGCCGCGGAGACAGCAAAAGCGCAGTTGATCACTTTGCCGCGGGTATCCATATGCTTCATCATGCCGAACATGGGGATATTGTTTGCCAGCGTCGCGACCATGCCTGCAGCCGCAATGTTATTGACTTTTAACAGGTTACCGACGTTCATCAGCGGTTTTTCAAACCAGCGAGTCAGCAGCAGCACCATGGGGTACGCGCCGAGCAGCACGCAGGAGATAGAGCCGATCACTTCGATGGCGCGCATCACTTCACCCGGATTGTCTCCCGGTGCCATGAAGATAGGATCAAGACCTGGAATCAGCTCCCAGCCGAGCAGGAATTTGACAACCGCTGCCGCCAGGCCGAGGGTGATCAGCGCCACCAGGCATTTCGCGAAGATCTGGAAACCGTTGATCATTTTTTCCGGGATGAATTTCAATCCCAGCGCCACCAGCACGGCCACGATCAGCACCGGGATCATGTTCATCAGGATCAGCGCGAAGGTGAACTCCACCGGTTGCCCGTTGATTTCGACGCCGGAGTACATCGCGACCAATCCCCCCGCAATACAGCCAACTGGAATGGTGACAATGCCGGCCAGCACGCCCAGTGCCAGATAACGACGGTCAGACGGTTCAATAATCCCCAACGCAACCGGAATGGAAAAGACCAGCGTCGGCCCCATCATCGCGCCGAGGATCAGGCCAGAATACAGCCACGCCGCAACGTCGCCGCCCGCCAGTTCTTTCGCCAGGAAGAAGCCGCCCATATCGCACGCCAGCAGCGTTCCGGCAAACATCGACGGGTTCGCGCCCAGCATTTCGTACAGCGGAATAATCACCGGCCCGAGCACATGCGCCAGTACCGGTGCCAGCGCGGTCATACCGACCATCGCCAGGCCCAGCGCGCCCATCGCCATAAAACCTTCTTCAAACTGGCCGCCCGCCCCCTCAATGCTTTTACCGAACTTTCCGAGGAAGCGCGCCGAACCGCCGAACTGCGACAGGATCCTGTCCACGGCGGCAATCAGCATAAAGAACATCATGATGTACATGATGATTTCGTTAATTCCCATAGCCCCTACTCCCTGTCATGTGTGATTTGTAGGCCGAATAAGACGTTTACGTCGCCTCCGGCACTCACGCCGTGCTATTGCCGGATGGCGGTGCGAGCACCTTATCCGGCCTACAGGCATTACCCGGCAGCCAGGTACAGGTCGATAATCTGTGCCTGCGTGGCGGTGCGTGGGTTACTGCGTATACAAATATCCTCCAGCGCGGCCTGAGCCCATGCGCTGTAATGCTCGGGTTTTGCCCCAACGTCAGAGAGTCGTTTGGTCTGGCCTACTTCGCTAATCAGCTCGCTGACCGCATGGATGGCATCGCGATCGTCCGACTTCTTGTTGGTTAACGCCCGTCCGATATGGCTGAAGCGCTCACGACACACCAGGCGGTTGAACCCCATTACCGTGGGCAGCAGCATGGCGTTAGCCTGTCCATGCGGGATGTGCAGCGCAGCACCCGGCTGGTGCGCCATCGCATGACACAACCCCAGTCCCGCACTGGAAAACGCCATCCCGGCCATACAGGAAGCCAGCAGCATACTTTCCCGCGCAGCCAGATCCTGTCCGTAGCCGACGGCCTTCGGCAGCGATTTACCAATCATCGCCATCGCGCCGATCGCCAGGCTGTCGGTAAATGGCGTCGCGTTCAGCGCGCTATACGCTTCAACGGCATGCGTCAGCGCATCGATCCCGGTCATCGCCGTGACGTGTGCGGGCACACCTTCCGTCAGCGCAGCGTCAAGGATCGCCACATCAGGCATCAGTGTTGCGTGGGCCAGCACTTGTTTGAGTCCGGTCGCGGCGTCGATAATCACCGTAACGTTAGTGGTTTCTGAACCGGTTCCGGCGGTAGTCGGTACGGCAATCAGCGGCAGACGCGGGCGTAACGGGCTGCGCTCGTCCATGTCAGTCAGCGTCTGGGTGGGGTTGGTCACCAGCAACGCCACTGCCTTTGCGGCATCCAGTACCGAACCGCCGCCGAAGGCCACCACGCCATCGCACTTCGCTTCACGCAATTGCGCGACCGCCGCACAGACGTCCGTAATGCACGGTTCGCCCACCGGACAGGGCCACAGCGTCATCGCCACGCCTTTCATCGCCAGGCTGCGCTCCAGTGCGGCGGTCATCCCCGCCTGATGCAGGAAGCTGTCAACCATGACGAACAGATGCGTCAACCCGCGCGTTTGTGCTTCCTGTCCGCAGGTACTGAGCGCTCCCAGTCCACATAACGTCACCGGGGGAACGCTAAACGTTTTTACGCGTTGTAGATTCAGGGTATCGAATGCCTGAAAGAGCGCGGTCTGCAATTCAGCTTGCATAGAGTCCTTCCGCTTTTTCTTTTCCGCTATTTGCAATCGCCAGCGGGGTCATAAACAGGCTGTGCTGGGGCAAATGCACCTGCAGCTCCGGGAAACGCTGACGAAACAGTTCCTCAACGCCCGGCTGCATACAGGAGCCACCGGCCAGCCACAAGTCAGCAACGTCTTGTCCGGCAATATGCTGGGCCACGATTTCCGCCATCTTTTCGTAGACCGGCTTCACCACCGGCCAGATTTCCTTGCCGTTGCTGCGCTTGTACTGCTCGGCTTCCTCGAGTTGAATGCGACGGTTCCCGGCCAGCGTCAGAGAAATGTGATGCCCGCCAGTCGCTTCATCGGCGGAGTAGGTCACCTTGCCCCGCTTCACAATTGCAATCCCGGTGGTACCGCCACCGATATCCACCACGCCAGCGTTATCGAGCTGCAACAGGTCTGCCACCGCGGTCGGTTCGTCGAGCGCATGACTCACTTCAAGCCCGGCAGACTCCAGCACGTTGATAGAAATTCGCGGGTCCGTTCCCGGTGGAAACGAGGTTGCCGCATGGGTAAAACGGCAACCCAGCTGTTGTTCGAGCGTATCGAGATGGCGGCGAACGAGGGTCACCGCGCCGAAGAAATCCCAGACGATGCCATCGCGCACGACATCGGCCCAGTCCAGACAAACCGCAACCGGCTGCCCGTCGCTGTCGACAACCATCGACACCACATCACAGGTTCCCAAATCAACGCCCAGCCACAGCGGTGAATCGCTGGTAGCAGGTGTCTGGTTACAGAGCGTGGCCGCTTTTAGCAGCCTGGGTGTCAGCCAACATTGTTCGTCGTGCGCCATCTCTTTGACTCCTTATACAATTCTGAAGGCGTCCACCAACACACAGCGACGCAGACGCACAAACGTACGCGCGCTGGTCACCCCTTCCCCGGTTGGCGTGGTAATGGTCATCGTGGTCCAGCCTTCGCCACCGAGTCCCAGACCGGCAATACACGGTCCGTTCTTGACGAAAATGCTGGTATCAATGGCATTTGCCATGCGGTTCATGTTGTCGATATTGCGCGAATGCATCGCCGCCGTATGGTGGCAGCCGTCTTCAAGCCTGACCGCCAGTTCAATGGCTTCATCGACGTTGGCAACCCGCATGACTGGTAGCACCGGCATCATCAGTTCGGTGACAGCAAACGGATGCGTCGCTGAGGTTTCGACGAATAACAGCCGGGTTTGCTCCGGCACATTCAGCCCTATCGCCGTAGCGATTTTTCCTGCGTCACGGCCTACCCAGTCGCGATTGACCGTGCCTTTACCGCGCTCATCGATATTTTTCAGCAGCACCGGTTGCAGCTGTTCGGCCTGAGCCGCAGTCAGCTTCACCGCATGCTGGCTTTCCATCAGACGCATCAGTTCATCCGCGACGCTATCGACCACGATCAGCACTTTTTCGTCGGCGCAGATGATGTTGTTGTCAAACGAAGCGCCTTTGACGATCGACTGCGCCGCGCGCGCCAGGTCGGCCGTTTCATCAACCACCACCGGCGGATTACCTGCCCCGGCGGCAATCAGACGTTTGTTGGTGTGCTTACGCGCGGCATCCACTACGGCTTCACCGCCGGTCACTACCAGCAAGCCAATACCTGGGTACTTAAACAGACGCTGGGCGGTCTCGATATCCGGATTGGCCACGGTCACCAGCAGGTTTGCCGGGCCACCTGCGGCAACCACCGCCTGGTTGAGCAGAGTGATAGCGCGCTGAGACACACTTTTAGCAGCCGGATGCGGTGCGAAGACCACGCTGTTGCCAGCGGCAATCAGGCTAATAGCGTTGTTAATGACGGTCGCGGCCGGGTTGGTGGATGGCGTCACCGAGGCCACCACGCCCCACGGCGCATTTTCAATCAGTGTCAGGCCGTTATCGCCGGTCAGGACCTGTGGAGACAGGCATTCCACCCCCGGCGTGCCACGCGCCTGTGCCACGTTTTTGGCAACTTTATCTTCAACTCGTCCCATGCCGGTTTCTGTGACGGCAAGTTCCGCTAATTCTCTGGCGTACTTCACGCCCGCCTCACGCACAGCCGCGATAGCCAATTGGCGCATGGCGACGCTTTTCAGCGCCTGCTGAGCCAGTTTTGCTGCCGCCACTGCGTCATCCAGGGAGGCAAAAACGCCCATTTCTTGAACGGCACTGACGGGTTGGCTGCTGTCTTTCATTTTCAGCAGCACCGCTTTCACAACCTGTTCAATATCCTGTTGATTCATGATTTTCTGCCTTATTTATGGAAGATCACCTGACCACCAGCCACCACTTCATCAACAATGCCAATCACGCACAGATCGACAGGTGACGATTCGTTACGGTGCGCCTGGCGGGCTGAGCTACCGCTGACCAGCAACACCCACTCGCCGGTTCCCGCCCCGATACTGTCGATAGCAACCGCACATTGCCCATCGGGATTTCCGCATTCATCAATCATTTCCACCATCAGCAACTTGTCGTGTGCGAGCCCCTGATGACGTACGGTACAAACAATTTGTCCTGTGACGATGGCCAGTTTCATACGCGCCTCCGTGGCCTGTTTTACCCCTACCTTTCACAGAAGGTCATGTGAAAAGGAGAGAGGATGACGCCAGCAATGAAGGTTGTGGCGTCACATCGACGACTTATATGTCGTTGCTGTCGCCTTTAAAGCCGATCGGGAACACGTCTTCCAGATCACCATGCGGACGCGGGATCACGTGTACGGAAACCAGCTCGCCAAGACGCTGTGCAGCCGCAGCACCTGCGTCCGTTGCGGCTTTGCATGCCGCTACGTCGCCACGGACCATCGCAGTGACCAGACCGCCACCAATCTGCTTCACGCCAACCAGTTTCACGCGTGCCGCTTTGACCATCGCGTCAGAAGCCTCAATCAGTGCAACCAGGCCCCGGGTTTCAATCATTCCTAATGCTTCCATTGTGTTTTCCTCATAAAAGGGTCCAGAACGGGACCTAAACAACCAGTGTGTGCGAGGCGTTTTCACGACTCACGTCAGTCTGGCGCGGCACGGCTGCCACTAACGCCAGCTCGATAATTTCCTGTACGCTACAACCGCGAGAAAGATCATGAAGCGGGGCGGCCAGCCCTTGAATCAACGGCCCCACTGCACGATACCCTCCCAGACGCTGAGCGATTTTGTAGCCAATATTGCCGGCCTCCAGCGACGGGAAGACCATCACATTGGCATGGCCCTTTAACGGACTGGCGGGCGCTTTTTGTGCGGCGACCTCCGGAACAAAGGCGGCATCAAATTGCAGTTCGCCATCCACGCTAAGCTGCGGAGCACGTTCACGAACAATCTCAGTTGCCTGCTGCACGTTTGCGACGTTGGGATGGCGAGCGCTGCCATTGCTTGAAAACGACAGCATCGCCACGCGCGGTGCTTCACCTGTGATCGCCTGCCATGTCTGCGCGCTGGCAATCGCAATATCCGCCAGCTGTGCGGCGGTGGGCTGCGGCACGACGCTGCAATCGGCAAACCCTAATGACGGCCCGAGGTACTGCGGCAGCATCAGGAAAATTGACGACAGTGTTTTACAGCCCGGCTGTAGCCCAATAATGCGTAATCCGGCGCGCAGCACGTTTGCCGTCGACGACAGATTGCCCGCAATACAGACGTCAGCGTTGCCCGCGCTGACCATTGCCGCGGCGAACATCAGCGGATCGTTGAGTTTTTCCAGCGCATCCTCAGGCGTTTTATCTCCCGCACGGGCCCGCCAACGCAGCGCAAATTCTTCACGCATTGGCAGGTTGAATTGCGGATCGATAACCTGAATGCCATCCATCGCCACCCGGTGGCTGAGGGCAAACTGGCGCAGCGTAAACGGACTGGCGACGAGAATGGGATGTGCCAGGCCCTGCTGGTGCAGGTAATTTGCTGCCTTCAGCACCCGAACATCCAGCGCATCCGGGAACACCACTCGTGCAGGCGAACGCTGGGCGAGTTGACGAGCACGTTCAATGATCATGGCTTCTCCCCCAGTCGCTGTTGAATTTGGCTAACCGTCAGCGGGTGCTTCACAACGCTTAAAATCATCATCACGTAGACCGTACTGGAAAGGCGGTTGAGTGCCTGCAGGATGTCCGGTCGCACAACGTCAAAACTACGGGTGATGAAAACCTGCGCCGCCACCGTCTCCGTTTCACGGACTTTGGTACGCAGCAGATTAAGCCACGCGCAATCACGGCCGTGGCTGGCTTCAGGCACCAGATGGTCGTGGTCCAGATAGCGCAGCGGCTGATGCGAAAGCCGATGTAAATCTTCGTCACTTAAGCCGACGATAGCTTGTGCTGCCAGTGGCTCGTCCATCGCGTCAGCGCGCATAATGTTGCCCAGGCGCGAACGGATATCCGCCAGCCACGGCTGCCACGGTTGCGCCAGCTCTATCTGCAGCCACACAGCCAACGCGATAGTGCTGTCCAGCGCAGCGCGAAATCCCAGGCGCGGATCGCTTTTAGCGACCATCTTGTCCGCCGTCAGATGCGTCAGCGTATCTGGTTTCTTCAACATCGGTTGATGACACAGTTCGCAGCTGGCCTGTGGAGACGTATCACTGCTGGTTAACCCATGCACCGGCTGCGGCTGCTGGTCTTCGTTATCAAGAAACAGGCTGCCCTGCTCGTCGATAAACTTAATGCGCAGACGTCGGCTTTCCAGTAATTCCCGGGCAGATGGCGTCAGGCGAGCGTCAGCGGGGAGATGAATTTCAGCCCCTTCGCTGAGCGTATGATTTGCTCTGAGCCATGCTTCGGTAATGAAATCCTTCATACAGCCGCCTTAGCAGGACTGCCAGTTCGCAGGCCAGGCCACATACAGAAACTTCACCGTCGAGGGCGTACCAAATTCGATGCTGGAACCTTTCGGGATAAACATCACGTCCCCGGCTTTAGCAATCAGGGTTTCGCCTTGGTGGCGAACGTGCAACTCGCCTTGCAGAATCATGTCGATTTCGTCGTAGTTCAGCGTCCAGGGGAAAAAGGCGTTATCCCACTGCATGAACCCGGCGGCCATGCTGCTACCGTCCTGGTCGGTCACCAGATCGGTTAACCCCACGCAGTGAGGCTGTGCGCCGTCAAAACGACCCAATTTCACGCTACTGCCGTCGATGACTTTGACGCCGCCTTTGCCGGTCACCGAGTGAAAGCTCGGCTGCATGCCGCCTTGCTCCAGCGACTGTTTCTCCTTCATGACTTTTTCCATCAGTTGGGTCACCAGGCTTTCGGTAAACTGCCCTTCCGGTAACTGTGCAATGATGGTTTCGCGAAGGCGTTGGCTTTCCGTTTTGCTCTCGTCCACCGCAGTCGGTGCAGCGGCGGCGCTTAGCGCGGATTCCTCGCATTCGCTGAGGGTAACGCCCAGTACCTCCGCCACTTCGCGAGCCTCCGGGGTGATAATGCTGGCGCGCAGAACAACCGACATTTCCTGTTCACCGCGTGCGTGGGCCGCACGAATATCGTTAGCTGTGATAAGTTTTTTCACCTGCCCTTTCCTCCTTTTGGCTGAGCTCAGTCAGATAATCCACCAGGTGCTGCACACTGCGCGGGTCATGGCTATTGAGCTCAAAAATCGGCTCCTGAAACCCCATCCCGCGAAGGAGTTGTCGCGTTGCGGCGACGTCGGCATCCGGCATGTCCGTTTTGCTGATAGCGGCGATTTGTCGTTTACTGGCGCCGATATCCAACAGCCCGGCAGGTAAGCGACTTTCTTTATCATTTGCCGCGTGTATATAAATCAACGTATCGACATCCTGCAGTGTGGTAATTAAGGCGTGATACCATCGCGGATGGCTAAAATATTCCCCTGGCGTATCAATATCGCCATTCTCATTAAATTCCACGGCCTGTGTTTTTCTGGCGAGAGAATAATTCCCCTGTAGCGCATTAAAGAGCGTTGTTTTCCCCGCCCCCACCGTACCGACAAACGCAATACGTTTCATCGCCGCTTCTGATTAACTTTTTGTCAGATTGCACAAAGTGAAATTTAATAACCGACCCAGACCACTGACCGTTTGTAATAACGCTTCTTCTACCGCACCTACCGAGCCGTAGATAACCAGCGCGCCGCTGAATCTATCGAGAAAGCCAATATGTACCTCTGCCGCCTTCAGGGCTAAGTCACCGGCAATCATCGCGGTTTCGCCTGGTGTCAGCGTCATGATGCCGATGGCGCCCACTTCGGGAACGCCAATTTTTTTCGCCAGTTCTTCGCCGGGGTGCGCAATGAGATGCGCCAGCGTGACCTGTTTCCCCGGCACAAATTCCTGAATAATGCGTTCTTTTTCCATTGCTCACCGCCTCCGCTAAAAACTGCCCTCATCGTGGCGTTTTTTTGTCAGAGTAAATAACAAAATTCGGCAAGCAGGTTTAAAAGGTGAAGTAGATCACTAAGAAAGGGAAAATAAAAAGGCGCGGAAAAAAACTCGCTGGAAATACAATTTCCGGCCAGAAGAAAGCAGCCCGGAGGCTGCCTTGAGTGAGTTTATTCAAGTCCGGGAATGGGTTTAGCCGCGGTTCATCCGCTCGGCTAAGGTTTCAACAATGTAGGCATTGACCGACTGTTGCTGCTCTGCCGCGGCGAGGCTAAGCCGCTCGCCAAAAGACTCAGGATACCGCAGGGTGAACGTTTTCACTTTTTCATCCTGCTCAAACGGCTCAATGTCATTTTCACGGCAGTCTTCCAGATATTCAGACAGTGAAATCTGCCCTTCCGACTTCAGTCCTTCAATGCTGTCGGCCACAAAATCACAATACCCCGTTAATCCGAGAAATTTCCCGCGAAACATACTCAGCTCAGGGACATAGGTGATGATCGCCGACTGGCCGTCGATAACCATAATATTGAGGATAGTTGGTGTTTTGGTCATGGCTTAACTCCCGTGCTTTCCAGCCACTCTCTCAGACTGGCCACTGCGCCCTTATCGGTATCCGGTGACGGATGAGGCCGATGAAACCGGGCGATACTCCCATTTAATAAGAGGCGAACTCGCGATCCACTGCCCTGCTTAATCTCACCGCCCAGCGCAACAACCAACGCCTCAACAGCTTTCCATTTAAGCCCGGAAGAGGTTGGCACGCGGAAAATTAACTCCAGCGTCGCACGGTGGCGTGTGCTAAGTGAAACAGTACTCTCGTCCATGAGCACATCCGTGATGTCAAATTATGAAGTCATCATAGCAGTCATTGAAATGAAGTCAATTTATGAAGTCACAAAATAAAAAGCGCGGGAGAGCCCCGCGCTGAAAGAAAGGAAAAAACGATTAAAGCGGCTGAGTCTGAGCCTCGACCACCGCCAGAGCCACCATATTGACGATGCGGCGTACTGAAGCAATCGGCGTCAGGATATGCACCGGTTTCGCCACGCCCATCAACACAGGCCCTACCGTCACCCCTTCTGAACTCGACACGCGCAGCAGGTTATAGCTGATACGCGCCGCTTCCATGTTTGGCATCACCAGAATGTTGGCCGCGCCTTTCAGCGGGCTGTCTGGCATCCGTTCGTGACGGATGCTTTCCACCAATGCCGCATCACCGTGCATTTCGCCGTCGATCATCAGTTCCGGATCGCTGGCGCGCACCAGGTCGAGCGTGTTGCGCATTTTGGTCGCAGCCGGGCAGTTTGATGAACCAAAGTTGGAATGCGACAACAGCGCCACGCGCGGCTCAATACCGAAGCGACGCACTGTTTCAGCCGCCATCAGCGTGATCTCCGCCAGCTGTTCAGGCGTTGGATCGTCGTTGACGTAGGTATCAGCAATAAAGGTGTTGCCGCTTGGCAGCAGCAGCGCGTTCATGGCACCCGCGGTGTGTACGCCATCGCGATAGCCGAACAGTTGCTGAATCACCGTAAAGTGCTCGTGATAGTCTCCGATGGTCCCGCAAATCAGGGCATCCGCCTCGCCGCGCTGCACCATGATCGCCCCGATAACGGTGGTATTGCTGATCACATGGCGCTGCGCCTGTTCCTGGGTTATCCCTTTGCGCTTCATGATGGCGTAATACTCCATCCAGTACTCTTTGAAACGCGGATCGGACTCATTGTTGACGATTTCAAAATCGATGCCCGGCTTCATCTGCAGCCCCAGTTTTTGCAGGCGCATTTCGATAACGTTCGGACGACCAATCAGGATAGGCTTCGCCAGCCCCAGCGTGATCAGCTCCTGGGTGGCGTGCAGGACGCGAGTATCTTCCCCTTCTGCCAGCACGACGCGTTTTGGCTCTTTGCGCGCCTGAGAGAAAATCGGCTTCATAAACAGGTTGGTTTTGTAGACGAACTCGCTCAGCTTCTCTTCGTACGCTGCGAAGTCTTCAATCGGACGCGTTGCCACGCCGGAGTCCATCGCTGCTTTTGCTACAGCGGGTGCGATTTTCA
The DNA here is from genome assembly GCF_044900545.1 of Scandinavium sp. NPDC088450. Taxonomy (NCBI): domain Bacteria; kingdom Pseudomonadati; phylum Pseudomonadota; class Gammaproteobacteria; order Enterobacterales; family Enterobacteriaceae; genus Scandinavium; species Scandinavium sp. NPDC088450. Next base: position 101,270 of record NZ_JBJDNI010000011.1, read on the forward strand.
CAATCAGACGCGGATCGAACGGTTTCGGGATGATGTATTCCGCGCCGAAGCTCAGGTCCTGATCGCCGTAGGCAGACGCCACCACTTCACTCTGCTCTGCGTGTGCCAGTTCAGCAATCGCGTGAACGGCCGCCAGTTTCATCTCTTCGTTGATAGCCGTTGCGCCGACATCCAGCGCACCGCGGAAGATGAACGGGAAGCACAGCACGTTGTTCACCTGGTTCGGGTAATCCGAACGCCCGGTGCAGATGATGGCATCCGGACGCACTTCTTTCGCCAGCGGCGGCAGAATTTCCGGTTCCGGGTTCGCCAGCGCCAGAATCATTGGCGCGCGAGCCATTTTCTTCACCATCTCCTGGGTCAGCACTTTCGGGCCTGAACAGCCCAGGAAAATGTCCGCGCCTTCAATCACGTCATCCAGTGAGCGTTTACCGTCATCTTCGACCGCATACGCTGCTTTGGTTTCCGCCATGTTCGGCTCGCGGTCTTTGTAGATAACGCCTTTCGAGTCGCAGACCACAATGTTGTGTTTCTGCATGCCGAGCGCCACCAGCAGGTTCATACAGGCAATGGCTGCAGCACCTGCGCCAGACACCACCATGCGCACGTCAGAGAGCGTTTTTTCAACCACGCGAAGGCCATTGAGAATCGCTGCGGTACTGATGATCGCCGTGCCGTGCTGATCGTCGTGGAAGACTGGGATCTTCATACGTTCACGCAGTTTCTGCTCGATGTAGAAACACTCTGGCGCTTTGATGTCTTCGAGGTTGATGCCGCCAAACGTAGGCTCAAGTGCGGCCACCACGTTGATAAATTTGTCCGGATCGAGTTCGTCGACTTCGATATCAAAAACGTCAATCCCGGCAAATTTTTTGAACAGTACGCCTTTCCCTTCCATCACCGGCTTACCGGCTAACGCGCCGATGTTGCCTAAACCGAGTACCGCCGTTCCGTTGGAAACGACGGCGACGAGGTTGCCACGGGCCGTGTATTTGTAAGCCGCTAAAGGGTCTTTTTCGATTTCGAGGCACGGGGCGGCAACGCCGGGTGAATAAGCGAGCGCCAGGTCGCGCTGAGTCGCCAGCGGCTTGGTAGGAGAGACCTGAATTTTCCCTGGGATCGGGAATTCATGGAAGTCGAGCGCGCTTTGTTTTAACTGGTCGTCCATTTGATGTTCCTTTCACGTATCGTTTTTTTCAGGAGAAATCTGTTCCCGGTGCTAACCGGTGAGTATCGCCTTTTGCCGCTCTGTAAACTTTGAAGGCCGCCATACTCTCGTCAATGAAAAGCGATTTTGTTATTAATTTTTAACACTCATGTTAAGGGTTGTCGTAAAGCAAGGCGAGTCCTGTCTGCTATGCTTTTGAATCAGCCAGGGCAAAATTTTCCCCAAAACGCGGGCGAACGTATTCGACTAACGCTTTGCTTTGTAAGGAGCTTTTTTCATGAACCAGCTAGAAGGCATTAAAAAATTCACCACCGTGGTCGCCGACAGCGGCGATATCGAATCCATCCGCCACTATCAACCTGAAGATGCCACCACCAATCCGTCACTGCTGCTGAAAGCCGCGGGCCTTGAGCACTACGCTCATCTGATTGACGATGCCGTGGCCTTTGGCAAGAAGCAGAGCCGCCGCGAACAGCAGGTCATTGATGCCTGCGACAAGCTGGCTGTGAATTTCGGTGCAGAAATTCTGAAAAGTATCCCGGGTCGTGTTTCTACCGAAGTGGACGCGCGTTTGTCGTTTGATAAAGAAAAGAGCATTGCCAAAGCCCGTCACCTGGTTGAACTGTACGCCGCTCAGGGCATCGACAAATCGCGAATTCTGATCAAACTGGCCTCCACCTGGGAAGGCATTCGCGCCGCCGAAGTGCTGGAAAAAGAAGGCATTCACTGCAACCTGACACTGCTCTTTTCTTTCGCGCAGGCCCGGGCCTGTGCCGAAGCGGGCGTATTCCTGATTTCCCCGTTTGTCGGGCGTATTTACGACTGGTATCAACAACGTGAACCGATGGACCCGTACGTGGTGGATGAAGATCCGGGCGTGAAATCGGTGCGTAATATCTACGATTACTTCAAACAGCACCGCTACGAAACCGTGGTCATGGGAGCCAGCTTCCGTCGCACCGAACAAATTCTGGCGTTGGCAGGCTGCGACCGGTTAACCATCGCGCCAGCCTTGCTCAAAGAGTTGCAGGAAAAAGAAGCGCCTGTGACCCGCAAACTGATCCCGGCCTCCCAGTCCTTTAATCGCCCTGCCCCCCTGACCGAAGCGGAGTTCCGCTGGGAACACAATCAGGACCCGATGGCGGTGGATAAACTGGCTGAAGGTATCCGCCTGTTCGCCGTCGACCAGCGCAAACTAGAAGATTTACTTGCCGCCAAACTGTAACTTTTGCCACGGAGAAGAACTATGTCCCGCAGAGAGCTCGCCAACGCCATTCGCGCCCTGAGTATGGACGCCGTGCAGAAAGCCAATTCCGGTCACCCTGGCGCCCCGATGGGGATGGCCGATATCGCCGAAGTGCTGTGGAATGATTTCCTCAAACACAACCCGAACGATCCGCACTGGTACGATCGCGACCGCTTTATTTTGTCGAACGGGCACGCCTCAATGTTGCTCTACAGCCTGCTGCATCTGACGGGCTATGACTTGCCGATGGAAGAGATTAAAAACTTCCGCCAGTTGCACTCCAAAACACCAGGCCATCCGGAAATTGGCTATACGCCAGGCGTTGAAACCACCACCGGGCCGCTGGGTCAGGGGCTGGCGAATGCGGTTGGGATGGCGATTGCAGAACGCACGCTGGCCGCGCAGTTCAATAAGCCCGACCACGACATTGTCGATCACTACACTTACGTCTTTATGGGCGATGGCTGCCTGATGGAAGGCATTTCTCATGAAGCCTGTTCCCTGGCAGGCACACTGGGGCTCGGCAAATTGATTGGCTTCTACGACCACAACGGCATCTCCATTGATGGCGAAACCGATGGCTGGTTTACCGATGACACCGCCAAACGCTTTGAGGCCTATCACTGGCATGTGGTACATGAAATCGACGGCCATGATCCTGAAGCCGTGAAAAAAGCGATCCTCGAAGCGCAGAGCGTGAAAGATAAGCCGTCGCTGATTATCTGCCGCACGGTGATTGGCTTCGGCTCGCCAAACAAGGCGGGGAAAGAGGAGTCTCACGGCTCGGCACTGGGCGAAGAAGAAGTGGCGCTGGCGCGTAAACAATTAGGCTGGAAATACCCGGCTTTTGAAATTCCTAAAGAGATTTATCAGGCCTGGGATGCGCACCAGAAAGGCGAGAAGGCTCAGCAAAGCTGGAAAGAGAAACTGTCGGCCTACCAGAAAGCACACCCGGAACTGGCTGCTGAATTTCTGCGTCGTATGAGCGGCGAGCTGCCGGAAAACTGGCAAACCACTTCTCAGCACTATATCGAGAAATTGCAGGGCGAACCGGCCAAAATTGCCAGCCGCAAAGCCTCACAGAACGCGCTGAACAACTTCGGGCCGCTTCTGCCGGAACTGCTCGGCGGCTCAGCGGACCTTGCGCCAAGTAACCTGACCATCTGGAAAGAATCCGTTTCGCTGAAAGAAGATCATGCCGGGAACTACATTCACTACGGCGTGCGCGAATTTGGGATGACGGCTATCGCCAACGGTATCGCCCATCACGGCGGTTTTGTGCCCTACACCGCCACCTTCCTGATGTTTGTCGAGTACGCCCGTAACGCCGCGCGTATGGCGGCGCTGATGAAAGCCCGGCAGATTATGGTGTATACGCACGACTCCATTGGGCTGGGCGAAGACGGGCCAACGCACCAGGCTGTGGAACAACTTGTCAGCCTGCGCCTGACGCCAAACTTCAGCACCTGGCGACCCTGCGATCAGGTAGAAACCGCCGTGGCGTGGAAAGCGGCTATCGAACGCCACACCGGGCCGACGGCGCTTATCCTCTCCAGGCAAAACCTGGCCCAGATGGAACGTACGCCGGATCAGGTGAAGGACATTGCGCGCGGGGGCTATATCCTGAAAGACGCAGGCGGCAAACCAGATCTCATCCTGATTGCGACAGGTTCAGAGGTGGAAATTACGGTACTGGCGGCGGAGAAGTTAGCCGGTGAAGGCCATAACGTACGAGTGGTTTCCCTGCCGTCTACCGATGTGTTTGATGCTCAGGATGAGGCGTACAAAGAATCTGTCTTGCCTTCGAACGTTTCCGCTCGCGTGGCGGTGGAAGCAGGCATTGCCGACTACTGGTACAAATACGTTGGGCTGAAAGGCGCGATTGTCGGGATGACCACCTTCGGCGAATCCGCGCCTGCCGATAAGCTGTTCCCGTTCTTTGGCTTTACGGTGGAGAACATTGTCGAGAAGGCGAAGAAAGTTCTCGGGAAATAAGACAGTTTGCCCGGTGGCGGCATACGTGATGAGCGTTTCCAGGCCTGATAAGCGCCAGCGCCATCAGGCAAAACTTATCGAGTAATCCATAACGTGGGCCAGCCGTCTGGCCCCTTCCAGTTATCGCAGGTCGGCTGTCCGGCGTAACGCACCAGCCGGAAACGCTGACCATCATAGCGCCAGCGTGTCTGCACGCCACAGTCGCCCTGCCCGCGTCCTTTATCGAGCGTGATAAGTTCGCGGGTCTTATCGTTGAAGCTCAAATTCACCAGTTCAATTTCGCGCTCTTCGCTATCCGGGGCCTGAAACGGCAGTCGTAATCGTATCGACTGAGCGCTGAACGGCTTCGCGCGTGAGACCAGCCATGCGCGATAAATCGTGTTGTAGGCGCCGGATTCACAACTCACCATCAGCAGCGCCTTATCGTCGGTCAACGGCGTAACCCACACTTCACGGCGCAGTGGGTCAAGCGAGCACTGGCTGTTGCTCATGCGCAAGGTGCCGTAATCGAGCAGGTCGTTAAACTCTTCGCGGGTGAATGGCGTCGGCGTGGGATTGACCTTCTTCACCGCTTTGAGCGCAGGTGCAGGGGGAACGCTGAGCGGCGGTTCATCCCCTTTGCCGATCCACGCGGTTTCACTGCCGACACGCTTTTGCCTGTCATCAATAAACAGTAACGCCGCCTTCAGCCCGACCAGCGAAATCACCTGCTTGCCGCCATTCAGTGTCAGCGCCTGGCCTTCCTGAATATGCTGTAAGAAAGTGGTGATGCTCGGCGTGTCACTGGTGGTCAACAGCCATGGCGTGAGCTGCCAGTGTACACCCGGCAACGTCAGCGGAACGCCATCGAGCTGCAAACGGGTCGAAATCGCCGGGATTTTCGGCAGCAGATTTTCCGGCCCGCCGAGTTCAATACGCAGAGAAGAGTCGTTATGTGCGCCCGCGCTGCGGCTGAGCGTCATCACCAACCCGTGATGCTGCCCGACATTACGCGCGGTGCAAAAATTTTGGTTATTACAGGTGACCTGCCAGTCGCTGAATTCCTGTTGGACGGGCGCAGCCCAGCCGGGCGTTAACGGCAGCCCGATAAGCAGCATGAGGAAAAAAAGACGGTAAGACACGAGACGACCCCAGAAGAAAAAATCACCAGCAACTGCGGCGTATCCTCACCTGGCGGACCGACTCGCTCAATCGGATTAGTCCATTAAACCGGCGCTTTGCAGATACTGCAGCAGGATAACGGCTTTGCCATCACGAATTTCGCCTCGCTTCACCATGGCGAGCGCCTGCGCAAAAGGCATTTCCAGCACGTCGATATCTTCATCTTCCACGCCGCCGCCCGCGTTAGCTCGCTGGCTGTCGTCATACTCGGCAACGAAGAAATGCACCAGTTCCGTCACGCCGCCCGGCGACATGTACAGTTCGAAGACTTTACGCACATTGCTGACCTGATAACCGGTCTCTTCCACCGCTTCTTTGCGGATGCAATCTTCAGGTTCATCGTCATCCAGCAGGCCAGCACACGTTTCGATTAATCGACCATCTGCATTGCCATTCACCCACGTCGCCACACGGAATTGACGCACCAGCACGACACTTTGTTTGCCAGGGTTATAGAGTAAAATGGTCGCGCCATTGCCACGGTCGTAGACTTCACGCTTATGGCGAATAACTTCACCGTTGCTGCGCGTCAGGTCGTAGGTGATATTGCGTAAAACGAAGTAGTTTTCCGACAGGATCTTGTCTTTGATGATTTCGATATTGAATGACATGCAGGCTCCACAGCGTCAGAAGGAAGCGTTCAAGTCTACCTTCAGGACATGTTTTTGTCGTTACGCACTTTTATCTTGTTTTATGTATTCTTATGCATGAAAGCGGCATGATAATTTACACTATCTCCTTTTTTTCTCCACGTTTCGCTCAGGCCTTGCCGTTACAGTGTTCAAAGCCTGTCATAACAAAAAAATACGCGTAATGAGGTCCTGATTCCGATGGCGAATTTCTTTATCGATCGCCCCATTTTTGCCTGGGTGCTGGCCATCCTGTTGTGCCTTACCGGCACACTGGCAATTCTGTCGCTTCCTGTTGAGCAATATCCTGATTTAGCCCCGCCGAATGTGCGCATTACTGCGAACTACCCCGGCGCATCAGCCCAAACGCTTGAGAACACGGTGACTCAGGTTATCGAGCAGAACATGACCGGGCTCGATAACATGATGTATATGTCTTCCCAGAGCAGCTCCGCCGGGCAGGCTACCATCACGCTCACTTTCACCGCGGGTACCGACCCGAACGAAGCCATGCAGCAGGTACAAAACCAGCTGCAATCTGCGTTGAAGAAACTGCCGCAAGCCGTGCAGGATCAAGGGGTGACCGTACGTAAAACCGGGGATACCAACATCCTGACCATCGCCTTCGTCTCGACGGATGGCAGCATGGATAAGCAAGATATCGCCGACTACGTCGCCAGTAACGTGCAGGAACCGCTTAGCCGCGTGAACGGCGTCGGGAATATCACCGCTTACGGCTCACAGTATTCAATGCGTATCTGGCTGGATCCGGCGAAGCTCAACAGCTACCAGATGACCACCCAGGATGTGACGAATGCCATCAGCTCGCAGAACGCCCAGGTTGCCGTTGGGCAGTTAGGCGGCACGCCGCAGGTGGATAAGCAGGCGCTGAACGCAACCGTCAACGCACAATCGCTACTACAAACGCCGCAACAGTTCCGCGATATCACGCTGCGTGTGAATCAGGACGGTTCTGTTGTCACGCTCGGGGATGTCGCAACCGTCGAACTGGGCGCAGAAAACTACGATTATCTGAGCCGCTACAACCGCAACCCGGCATCCGGCCTTGGCGTTCAGTTGGCTTCCGGTGCGAATGAAATGCAGACCGCCGAGGCCACGCTGGCTCGTCTTGATGAACTCTCGCACTACTTCCCGCACGGGCTGGAATACAAAATCGCCTATGAAACCACTTCGTTCGTCAAAGCTTCGATTCACGATGTGGTGAAAACGCTGCTGGAAGCCATTGCGTTGGTGTTCCTGGTGATGTACCTGTTCCTGCAAAACTTCCGCGCCACGCTAATTCCGACCATCGCCGTGCCCGTGGTCTTGATGGGCACGTTCGCCATCCTTTACTCCTTCGGCTATTCGATAAACACCCTGACGATGTTCGCGATGGTGCTCGCCATCGGCCTGCTGGTGGATGACGCCATCGTGGTGGTGGAAAACGTCGAACGTATCATGACCGAGGAAGGGCTTTCGCCGCGTGAAGCGACACGTAAATCGATGGGCCAGATTCAAGGCGCGTTGGTGGGTATTGCAATGGTGTTGTCGGCGGTATTCATCCCGATGGCCTTCTTCGGCGGCACCACCGGGGCGATTTACCGTCAGTTCTCGGTGACTATCGTGTCGGCGATGGTGCTGTCGGTGCTGGTGGCAATGATCCTGACGCCAGCGCTGTGCGCCACGTTGCTCAAGCCATTGCACAAGGGTGAACAACATGGTCAGAAAGGCTTCTTCGGCTGGTTTAACCGCATGTTCAACCGCAATGCTGAACGTTACGAAACCGGCGTCGGCAAAATTCTGCATCGCAGCCTGCGCTGGATGTTGATTTACGTCCTGCTGCTGGGCGGCATGGTGTTCCTGTTCCTCCGCTTACCCACATCGTTCCTGCCACAGGAAGACCGTGGGATGTTCCTCACCTCTATTCAGCTGCCAAGCGGCTCTACGCAGCAGCAAACGCTGAAAGTGGTCGAGAAGGTCGAGGACTATTTCTTCAAAAACGAAAGCGCCAACGTGGCGTCTATCTTTGCCACCATCGGTTCCGGCCCTGGCGGGAACGGACAGAACGTCGCGCGTATGTTTGTCCGTCTGAAAGACTGGGACGACAGGGATGCGAAAACCGGCACCTCTTTCGCGGTTATCGAACGCGCCACCAAAGCGTTTAACAAAATCAACGAAGCGCGAGTCTTCGCCAACAACCCGGCGGCGATTAGCGGCCTGGGCAGTTCCGCTGGCTTTGATATGGAACTTCAGGATCACGCCGGTTTAGGCCATACGGCATTGATGGCGGCCCGCGACCAGTTGCTCGATATGGCGAGTAAAGATCCGCAGCTAACCCGCGTGCGTCACAACGGTCTGGATGACAGCCCGCAGTTGCAGATTGATATCGACCAGCGTAAAGCGCAGGCGCTTGGGGTGTCTATCGACGACATCAACGACACCATGCAAACCGCCTGGGGTTCAGACTATGTGAATGACTTTATGGATCGCGGGCGTACCAAGAAAGTGTACGTGCAGTCCGCTGCGCCGTATCGCATGCTGCCTGACGATATCAATTACTGGTATGTGCGTAACAGCAGCGGGCAAATGGTGCCGTTCTCAGCGTTTGCCACGTCGCGCTGGGAAACCGGTTCTCCGCGTCTGGAACGTTACAACGGTTATTCCGCGCTGGAAATCATCGGTGAAGCTGCGCCGGGCGTCAGTACCGGTACGGCAATGAATGTCATGGAACAACTGGTGAGCAAGCTGCCAACCGGATTTGGCCTGGAATGGACAGCCATGTCCTACCAGGAACGCCTCTCCGGAGCGCAAGCCCCTGCCCTGTACGCGATTTCGCTGCTGGTGGTGTTCCTGTGTCTGGCGGCGCTTTATGAGAGCTGGTCCGTGCCGTTCTCGGTAATGTTAGTCGTGCCGCTTGGGGTGATTGGGGCATTGCTCGCAACATGGATGCGCGGGCTTGAGAACGATGTGTACTTCCAGGTGGGCCTGCTGACGGTAATCGGGCTCTCGGCGAAGAACGCCATACTTATCGTCGAATTTGCTAATGAGATGAATGAGAAAGGCCAGGATCTGCTGTCAGCGACGCTGCACGCCTGTCGCCAGCGTTTGCGCCCTATCCTGATGACCTCGCTGGCGTTTATCTTCGGCGTACTGCCGATGGCCACCAGCACGGGCGCAGGTTCCGGCAGCCAGCATGCTGTGGGCACCGGGGTGATGGGCGGGATGATTTCCGCGACGGTGCTGGCGATATTCTTCGTGCCGCTGTTCTTCGTGCTGGTGCGTCGTCGCTTCCCGCTTAAACCGAAGCCGGAATAAGAATCGTGGGCACTAAAAAGGCGACTATTTAGTCGCCTTCAGACTGATGACAAACCTCATGCCAGTGCAGAACGAGTACATCCCACCAGGAAAAACATGGAAAATCAATTTATTGATTTTCGGCTGATAACCACAAAGAAGGAAAAACCACGCTTTTTCCTTCTTTGTATGTGATATCAAGGCGACTATTTAGTCGCCTTTTTTATCGCTCCTGCACGGATAAAACCTATAAACAGTTAGCGCATTTGCTCACGGTGGAATTATTTACGAAGCATGCCTTCGATAAAATCTTTCCAGTTTCCCAGTTCACGTTCGATCATAACAACCTCTCTTATTATTATGGTTAGTGTATAAAAATAGCCTGGTGATGTGAAGACACTTTAACCAATCGCTGCGATGACTGCCTCCGGGTACCGTGTAGCTGGGCTTGAGGTAACTATGGGCGAGTCACCATTAATTTAATGTGACTTGCAGCAACATTTCGAAACAGTAATACTTCTGCATGATTTCACAATCTTATGCAGGCTGAATGACATTTCATTCAGATGAGTGCCTCAGATATTTCTCAGTCGCAGAGGTGGGGCTGAATGCTTATTTCGCGTATGATTTGAAGCCGAAGAAATCTATTCTAAAAAACTGAGCGATTCACCTGTTTTCACGCAAAAGGATTAACCATGATAACGATGTATGGCATTAAAAACTGCGACACCATTAAAAAGGCGCGCCGCTGGCTGGAGGACCACCAGCTGGAGTATCGCTTTCATGATTACCGTGCCGATGGCCTCGACAGTGCATTGTTAGCCACTTTTATCACCGAACTGGGCTGGGAAGCACTGCTCAATACTCGCGGCACCACCTGGCGCAAACTGGACGAATCCTTGCGCGCCTCCATCAACACCCCCGAGGCCGCCGCTGCGCTGATGCTCGAAATGCCAGCAATCATCAAACGCCCATTGCTCTGCGCGCCCGGTAAGCCTATGCTGCTGGGCTTTAGTGATTCCAGTTACCAGACGTATAACGAGGTGTAGTGTATGTCATGCCCGGTCATTGAGCTGGCTCAACAGCTTATTCGCCGCCCTTCCCTGAGCCCCGACGATGCGGGCTGCCAGGCGCTGATGATTGAGCGCCTGCGCGCGATTGGATTTACCGTTGAAGCCATGGATTTTGGCGATACACAAAATTTCTGGGCATGGCGCGGCAAAGGGGAAACCCTCGCGTTCGCCGGGCACACCGACGTGGTGCCGCCGGGCGATGCCGATCGCTGGATTAACCCTCCTTTCGAACCGACCATTCGTGACGGCATGCTGTTTGGCCGTGGCGCCGCGGATATGAAAGGTTCACTGGCGGCGATGGTCGTTGCTGCCGAACGCTTTGTTGCTCAGCATCCGAACCATAAAGGCCGTCTTGCGTTCCTGATAACGTCTGACGAAGAAGCCAGTGCCACCCACGGCACGGTGAAAGTGGTAGAAGCGCTGATGGCGCGCAACGAACGTCTGGATTATTGCCTCGTCGGCGAACCCTCCAGCACAGAAGTCGTGGGCGATGTCGTCAAGAACGGTCGTCGTGGCTCGATGACTTGTAACCTGACCATTCACGGCGTGCAGGGCCATGTGGCCTATCCGCATCTGGCCGATAACCCGGTTCACCGCGCCGCGCCTATGCTTAACGAACTGGTGGGCATCGAGTGGGACAAAGGTAACGAGTTCTTCCCGCAGACCAGCATGCAGATTGCCAATATCAAAGCAGGCACCGGCAGCAACAACGTTATCCCTGGCGACCTGTTTGTTCAGTTCAACTTCCGTTTCAGCACCGAGCTGACGGACGAAGCCATCAAGCAGAAGGTTATCGCCCTGCTCGACAAACATGAGCTGCGCTACAGCGTGGACTGGTGGGTCTCCGGGCAACCCTTCCTGACCGCACGCGGTAAATTAGTGGATGCGGTGGTGAATGCCATTGAGCACTATAATGAAATTAAACCGCAGCTGCTGACCACAGGCGGCACCTCAGACGGGCGTTTTATCGCGCAAATGGGTGCTCAGGTTGTGGAGCTGGGGCCGGTCAACGCCACCATTCATAAAATCAACGAATGCGTGAACGCCGCCGACCTGCAACTTCTGGCCCGGATGTATCAGCGGATTATGGAACAACTGGTCGCGTAAGCGGCCTCATTTGAAGAGGTATCAGGCATGGACTGGCTGGCAAAATATTGGTGGATCCTGGTGCTGGTGTTTTTGTTAGGCGTTATTCTTAACGTTATCAAAGATCTCAAGCGCGTCGACCCGAAGAAGTACATGGCAAACAAGCCAGACCTTCCCCCGCATCGTGATTTCAACGACAAGTGGGACGATGACGACGACTGGCCGAAAGATAAGAAGTCTTGATCCTGTAACGCCCAGGCAAAGCCTGGGCGTTTTGTTTTCACCCTCGCCCGAAATTGGTTATCATCCGCCTCCACTCTTTTGCCGGGCGGCCTGATGTCTACCGTTATCGATACCTTTATTGCTCCGCCGTGCCACGCTGAAATCGAGATTCTGTGGCAGGACGACCATCTGCTGCTGATAAACAAACCCACCGGTTTGCTTAGCCTTTCCGGGAAAAACCCGCAGAATCTGGATTCGGTGCATTATCGGTTAGCCCAGCAATTCCCCGGCTGCACGCTGGTGCATCGTCTTGATTTCGGCACCTCCGGCCTGATGGTGGTGGCCCGCAATAAAGCCATCAATGCTGCACTTTGCCAGCAGTTCAGTCATCGAAGCGTGACGAAAGAGTACAGCGCCCTGCTGTGTGGGCATCTGGCGGAGGACGAAGGGATTATCGATGCGGCAATAGCCAAAGATCCGGCGCTGTTTCCGCTGATGTCGATTTGCGAAATTCACGGCAAGCCCGCGCGTTCCCACTATCGGGTCGTTGAGCGTTTTACACGTGAGGTGGAAGACGGGAAACTGCTGCCGTTAACGCGAGTCCAGCTCACACCGGAAACCGGGCGCACACATCAACTGCGCATTCACTGTCAGTATTTAGGCCATCCTATTTTAGGCTGCGATTTGTACGGCGGGCTTGATTTGCCGGGTACTGAGCAAGCACCACGGCTGATGCTGCATGCCAGCGCGTTGAACTTTGTTCATCCCATCACTGGCGAAAAGATCAATGCCAGAAACGCCAGCCCGTTCTGAACGGCTGGCATTTTGGCCGCGGTTTACCACATCAAATCGTCTGGCACTTTAAAGTCTGCATACGGATCGTCTTCGTCCTGCTCTTCCTGACTCAGGGCGCTATTGAGCACAATGCTGCTGGCATCTCGCTGTGCGATTTTATCCGCGACGCTTGCGGGAATGATGGCGTACTGAGCGTCGCTGCTGCCTTCAACAAGCAGGCGTGCAATCGCCAGACGACCATTAATAAGCTGAGTCTGGGTCGCTTTATCGACCACGATTTTTTTGATCAGCGTGCCGTCGGTAAAGTTGAAATCAATATTGCCTCTGGCGACAGTGATGCGGTTCATCTCAATCAGTTGCTTCACCTGAGCTTTGTATTCTTTCGCTAATGTCGCTTGCTTCTGCTGCTCGCTTAACTCTTTGTCACGCTCAAGCTGGGCTTTCTTATTCTCTTCCACCGCCTCGCGCGCTTCACGTGCCTGAACGCGGGATTTTTTGGCCGTGCGCTGAACCTTGGCGACTTTCTTGCTGGACACTAAGCCAGCTTTGAGCATCTGCTCTTGTAGGGTGAGTTTTGTCATTTTCTACTCTGAATCGTTTGGATAATGCGGAGATTATACCTGTAATTTTGTTCGATACACCCGCGCACGTCTCCCCTCTGCAACATAGCCTCTGCGATCAGATATTTTCGAGATCGATCCCCCGGGTTTTAGGACCAAAAATGCCGATGGTCAGCATCACAATAACCATGCTGGCCACGATAAAAGCAATCACGCCCACCGAGCCGCTGTATTGCAGGATCAGGCCGATAAGGATGCTGCTGAACACCGTTGAGAGTCGGCTGAAGGAGTAACAAAAACCGACCGCCCTGGCCCGAATGTGAGTTGGGAAGACCTCAGACTGATACGAGTGATAGCTGTAGGTGAGCCAGGCATTGGACCAGGTAATGAAAAACCCGCAGAGAATCAGCCACACAGGATTGTTCTGGAGCGCGAACAGTGAGCCGAAGACGACGGTAGTCAGGCAGGAGAGTACAATCTGCCATTTATTTTCCATCCTGTCTGCATAACGGCTACAGATCAGCGCCCCCAGCGGATAAGCCAGGGTGATGAAAAAGGCATACAGCAGGCTATGGGTGACCGACGCGCCCTTGCCAGACAGCAGTGCAGGCAGCCAGTTGCCAAAGCCAAAAAAGCCAATCGCCTGGAAGAAGTTCATGACAACCAGCATCAGCGTGCGGCCGCGATACTGCACTGACCAGATATCCTTAAACCGGCCTCGCGCCGTCGGGTGGGTGGCTGACGGGCTCTCTCGCAGCGGGAAATCAGGCTGCTCGCTCATACCGCAGCGCTTTTCCATGGCCTGCATGACCGTGCGCACATCCCCAAAGCGCCTCTGCTGCAATAACCAACGAGGCGACTCCGGCAACCCTTTACGAACCAGCCAGATAATTAACGAAGCCAGTGCCCCAATAATGACGACATATCGCCAGCCGCTAAGGCCCAGAATGGTTTGCGGTACCAGCCACCATGACATCAGCGCAACGGCGGGCACAGAGAGAAACTGGATGAAAAAGGCAAAAGCAAAAGCCCGGGTACGCAGATGAGCCGGCACCCATTCAGTCAGATAGGTGTCGATGGTCACCAGCTCCACGCCAAGACCAATCCCCACCATAAAGCGCATGAAAATGACCCCTTCCGCATGATGCTGAAACGCCATCCCCAGAGAAAAAACGCCATACCACAGCAGCGCGTACATAAAGGTCACCCGTCGACCAATACGATCGGCATACGGGCTAAGCAGGCTCGCGCCCAAAAAGAGGCCAAGAAAAGTGGCTGACGCAAAAGCCGCCTGATCGGCTATGCCAAACACCCCCTGAGTGCCGGTATGGAAAATCCCTTCCGCAATCAGGCCAGTACTGATATAGCCCGTCTGAAACAGATCGTAGAGCTCAAAAAATCCCCCGAGGGAGAGCAAAACAATGAAGCCCCAAAGCCCTCCGCTGGCTGGCAGCGCATCGATTCTTGCCGCCAGATCGTCTTCCCGGATAGGGGAATGCCGCTGAACGGCGCTTTCTGAAACCAACACATCACTCACAGTTAACCTCTGTGTAACATTTCGTACATGCCGTTATGCTAGAGGGAAATGTTCGGATTTAAATTTTTAATTCGCACCGCTGCGCAATTAATTAAGCATAAAAAACCATTTTTCTAACGATTAGTGCCTGAAAATTTACCTCACCGTATTTCAACAGGGTTGAATAAAATACGGCATGCCCAATAGAAGCAGGATTAAAACGTTAACGGTTCACCTTTTCATCATCGCCATTATCTCGCCGGAAAATAGCCGTCAGGAAAAATTTTCACTTGACGTTAACAAAGGCTTTTGCCACTAATTATGGCGTTTTCGCACAGCAGACAGTGGATAGCAGAATGGAAAAAGTCGAGAATTTAATTCCGATGGTTGTATTTGCACGCGTGGTCGAAACCCTGAGTTTTACCGAGGCAGCACTCTCGTTGGGGATGTCTAAATCCTCTGTCAGTCGCGATATATCAACGCTGGAAAAACGTATTGGTGCAATGCTGCTCAAGCGTACAACCCGTAAAATAGAAATTACTGAATTTGGCCTAAGCTACTATCAGCACTGCTTCAAAATATTAAATGAACTGCGCGCGGCAGAAAGATTTGTCCGCGATTATTATGAAGAACCCACTGGCACAATTAAAATTCTCGCCCCGGTAACCTTTGGAAAACAATATGTCGTCCCGGCATTAAACGCCTATCTGGAAAGAAATATGATGGCGAATGTCGATCTCGACTTGTCGGATAAAGAAGTGGAAATCAAAGAGAGTCCGTATGATCTTTCGGTCCTTGTGGCTCAGGATACCCCAACGCATGAACACACGACGTTTCTCTGCTCTATTCAATGGGGGCTTTATGCCACGCCGGAGTGTGTCGCCAGAATGCGCCCCATTCAGTCGCCTGCCGATCTCCCCGCACACAACTATATTTTGTTCCGCGGAGTGGCAAGAACAGTATCGCTGCCATTTCGTAAAGAAAAACAAAAAATCAGTGTGGATGTTCACAGCCGTTTTCGCAGCAACAATAGCGTGGCGCTGATTAATATGGCGCTGTCTGGCCTCGGTATCGCCTATTTACCGAATTACGTTGCCAGGGAAAGCATCGCGACAGGAAAACTGATTCGCCTTCTGCCCGGCTGGCAAATGGACGAATATAAAGTGTGGCTGCTGTCCAAAACCAAAAACACGATGACCTCGGGTATTAAACGCTTTAGCGATGAGCTTCAGCAGCTTATCTCCGGGGCTGAGCTTAAAGAAGCGCGCTGATATCCAGTTCGCCACGACGGAGGATCGAGACCTGGTCATTCAGCAAAGAGATATGGGTTGTGGCCTGACGGGTCAGGTTTTTGCTGTTGGAAGGCACCACCAAATCCACCCAATCACCCAAATCTTCGCGGGCGATCGTGAAGCTGACCAATCCGCCTGTATGCTGCTGAGCACCTGCGGGGATAACCATCAGCGGCCTGCCAAGCCGACTGATGATGTTTCGCATCTGGTGATTTTTCACGCAAACCACAGAGACTGTATTGCCCTCACCGGGTAATGCCGCTTCCTGCTGCCTTTTCTGCAAGTGCACTTTCAGCGTACCGGGCCAAAAGGCCCGGCTCAGGACTTCAATTTTATTTCTTTGCCACTGGCTGACCTCTACCCACGCCCAGATCCCAGTGAGATCGCAGAAGCACAGCGTGATGTCTTTCACCGACAGCGAGGTTTTCAATAACATCAGCTTACTCACCGCATCCGGGCAGAAAGGATCGGCCGCCAGAGCAAAATGCGTATCCGTCGGGACAAGGATGATCCCACCTTTTTGCAATACTGAAACTGCTTTGTCTGTGAATGACATCGTGGTCCACGCTCTCGCTGCAATCGAGCCTTAACTAGTAATAATCGCCGTGACGGTAGTCCCAGGTATTAAACTGCGAAGACATAAAATTGACGATTTTATGCACATCCAGGCCTTTACGAATCAACACCGGGCAAGGGGTAATTTTTCGGCTACCGGCTTGCTCCGGCACCAGCTTCCCTTCGCCGTCAACCATCGATACCATCACGCCCTGCTCATAACGGCTTTCCAGGCTTTCATCAGGCTGAATGGATTTGACATACTCGTTGGCGCAAATAATAAGATCCGCACGCTCTTCAATCCGCTCGCCGATAAATTCCACCATTCCT
The DNA here is from genome assembly GCF_044900545.1 of Scandinavium sp. NPDC088450. Taxonomy (NCBI): domain Bacteria; kingdom Pseudomonadati; phylum Pseudomonadota; class Gammaproteobacteria; order Enterobacterales; family Enterobacteriaceae; genus Scandinavium; species Scandinavium sp. NPDC088450. The sequence continues at coordinate 118,192 of NZ_JBJDNI010000011.1, forward strand.
CGGTTTCCTTTTCCTGAAGGATTCGCCGAGCTGGCAAAAGAGTATTTTTGGTGCTTTTCCCATAATTCTTTGGCAATCATTTCACCCGGCTTACCAAATTTAATGACGAAGCAGCTGGTTTTTCTACCATCCATCATCAGCGCTTTCAGTCCATTATCTGGCAATTTATTAATGGCCTCTTCACGCCACGGTAAAATACAGCCCAGAAGCACATCTGCATCCCAGTGCGACTGGTAAAAGGCTTCAATTTCCGGATTCAACTCAGCCAGTTCTCTCAGCTGTTCCATGCTGCCACATAATACCACCCCTGGCTTATTACGGTTACGCTGCTTCGCTTCGAATTTTCTTTCCAGCCCCTCTTTATCGGAGGTCATAATGATATAACCGACCTTTGTCGGGCAAACAATCATGCCGCCTTCTGCACTTAAGACATTAATGGCTTCAGGCTGAACATCACCATTCCAGTTAACTTTCTTATTCATCATTTATTCTCCCTGCAATAAGCTTGTGTCATCAATTGAGGGCAAGAATGTCATCCAAAAACTGACCGCGCAATCCGCTCTCTGTTATTCCCGATATTGTTTCGCTGTTGCAACAATAATGCATTATTCCCGGGTAATTCGCCGGGTTTGTGAATTCCGTTTTCGCTTTCACCTTTCATCGGTTACCAATAAAACGACACGACGGCACCCGCCGCTGATCAAACCGAGGTAAATACAATGAAATTATCCATTCCTGGCTTAAGTGACTACGGATTCCTTAGTAAGCAGAATGAGTACAACGCATTTGGCGGAAATGGCGACAATCTCTCCCCGGCACTCAGCTGGGAAAATGCGCCACAGCAGGCCAAAAGTTTCGCGCTCACTGTCTACGATCCGGATGCGCCGACCGGAAGTGGTTTCTGGCACTGGGTGGCATTCAACATTCCTGCCGACACCACAGCACTCAAGGCTGGCGCTGGCTATCCGGATGCTCAGGCTCGGTTTACACAAGCCAGCTCTGATTTTGGCCAGCCGGGTTATGGCGGGTGCTGCCCTCCTGAAGGCGATATTCCCCACCGCTACATCTTCACCCTCCACGCGCTAAGCTGCGAAGATCTTGGCGTAACGGCCGATTTACCCAACGCCGTGATCCGCTTTCTGATCCAGATGCACACGCTCCAGGCCGCCAGCGTCATCACACTCTACCAGCGCTAACGGTGAGTCTGTGATTAACCCATTTAAGCGAGCTCCTGCCCTGCCTATGAAGACTAAAATCGCCGTGACGGTCGGCCTTCTGGGCAGCATGCTGCTCCTTTATTACAGCGCGTCGGGGGTCTCCAGTAAGGAGGCTTTCATTAATGGCCGGATCTCTACCGTGCTTTCGCCGCTGCCGGGGCAGCTGGTGCTTGCTGATGAGGTTGCACCGGGTCATGTCGTGACGGCCCATCAGCCTCTGGGCAGCGTCATGACCACTCAGGCCAATGACCAGATCCCAGGGCTCATTGCGCAAAAAAATACGCTGGAGATTGAGCTCGCTGGACTCGACAGGCAGATCTCCGGGCTTGACCGCCGCCTGCAGGTCTACCAGGGCCAGCAGCGGCAGTACGTTGCAGAAAGTCAGACTCAGCAGCAGTTAGGCGAAAAACAGTCTGCGGCCACCTGGATGCAGCTAAAAGAGGAGCTGAGTGCCATCACCGCTCAGGCAGCCTTTTCAAAACAGCAGTTTCGCAGCTATGAGGATTTATACCGCCAGCACGTCATCAGCCGGATCGAGTACGAGCAGAGAAAAAGCGATACTCAGGTGATGCAGGCCAGCCAGCAGGCCAAAGCGGCAGAGCTGCACCAACGCTTACTGGACGTGAGTGCAGCGAAATCGGGCCTGCAGCTCACAGGGCCAAGAACGCTTGATGCCCCCCAGCAAAACCAGCGCGACCTGGCGCTCACCATTGAGAGCATGAAGCAGGAGCGATTGCAGCTGATTGCCCGCCAGCAGGCGACCACACAGAGCATTCAGGAGGTTGCCACACTCCTCAACTCGCGCCGACAGGCGGTGTTAAGCAGCCTTTCGGACGGCGTCATCTGGGATGTGGGCGAGGAAAACGGCGCCAGCGTGCAGCCAGGCTCCCCCATTGTCCGGGTCCTCGATTGCCGCACCCGCTGGGTGGAAGCATTCTTTGATGAAGCCGATGCGGACAGGTTACATCCGGGCATGAAGGTCACCGTGCATCTGACCACCTCTTCCCGCGAGCAGTGGAGCGGCACACTCAAAACTCTGCGCGCTGGCAGTGGTCGTATCGTGGTAGGTGAAAGAGACGTCCAGCCGCCGCCGGAAATTGCAAGGCGTCAGCTTCCGGTCAAAGTCCTGACGGCACATATTGAAATTCAGTGGAAAGAAACCCCTGATCCGGCCAGCTTTTGCCTGGCGGGTCGCAGCGTAACCGTGAACATTTAAACAGGAAAAACCATGGAGCATATCTACAATACCGTTGCCGCCCTGAAGCGTGGCGAAGTCGTGCTGGTCCCGACCGACACCAATTATGCGTTAGCCGTCGATCCCTGGAATGTCGAGGCCTGCAAAAAAATCTATGACCTCAAAAAAAGAGACCCTGAAAAACCGCTCACCCTGTTTGTCGCAGATCCAGAGCAGGCGTGGGACTACATTCAGATCGATAAAATCCGCCACCCCTCTGCGCTGAAAAAGCTCATTGCCGCCATGCCGGGCGCATTAAATCTGGTGGTTCCGGCCTCGGAAAAAGTGCCCGTGAATCCTTACCTGAAAACGGATTCCGTCTCGCTGGTCTGCAACCAGCAAAGCGTTTTGCGCCAGGTGATAGCTTTGTTCGGTCGCCCTTTAGGCATGAGCTCAGCCAATCTTTCGGGCGTTGAATCAGAGGGACTGATCGACCTAACAGCAGCCAGCGAAACGTTTGGTGAGCGCGTCGGGTATATCCTGCCAGCCTCGCAGAAGCCGCTGACGACAATTTCAAGCACCATTGTTTCGTTGCTGGGGGAAGAGGTTCAGACACTGCGCAAAGGCGATATTGATATCGCCACGATGCTTGCGCCATGAACGCCTGCCGGTTGTCCACGGGCACCGCAAACCAGCGCCTGTTTCTGGGCTACCGTATTATTTCGCGCTGCTATTTCCATTTGCCCGTGCTGTTGCTCTATTTCTGGACAGCGGAAATAGGGATGTACCGGATAATCTTCCTGCTGGCGCTGTACGGCTTAACCAGTACCTTTAGCGGCAGTATCACCTCCCGGCTGCTGCGGTATTACTCTCCCCGGCAGACGGTGATGCTGGGTGAGTTCATCAAGGCGCTCGGCATCGGGCTGGTGCTGTGGAGTACCCGGCAAAGCGAAGTCAGTCTCCCTCTGTTAGTGCTTTCACAGCTGCTTGGCGGCGTAGGGTTTACCCTTGCGTTGACGACGGACGCCGCCCTGCTGCGCCAGTTGACTGCGGGAAATCAGCAACAGTTTATGCAGATCCAGACGGCATCGCAGAGTGGCATGTTCATTGCCACGCTCGTAGCGGGCTCGCTCGGCAGCGTTTTATTTGACTACAACCCGCAGTGGCCGTTTATCGCCGCCATTCTGATGAGCGTGATAGCGGCTGGCTTTGTGTTGCCGATTGTCGCACCGAAGGAGGTGTCTTCTGCCGAGCCCTCCGCCGCCTTACCCACCCTGATGATTCGTGCCGATCAGCGTTTCTGGATGCTGTTCTATGCCGTTTCTCGCGCGTTCACCCTCGCCCCGTTTATTGGCTTTATCCCCTTCTATTTCATTATGATCAATGTCGACCCACTGCTTTTTGGTGCGGTGCTCAGCTGCTTCACGCTGTCGTCATGGCTGGCGATTCGCATTGCCGGAGGCGTCATCACCCGCTATGGCGTCGCAACGCTACTGGCGGCCACCAGCCTCTTTATGACCGTGTCACTTGGCTTATTTGCCAGCGGGGAATGGCTGTCGGACCAGGGGATCGACTACTTCTTTTCAAGCTTACTTGCGCTGGTGATGCTCGGCTTTGGCTCCGGAACCATTCGCCCGGTCACGTTGGCCAATCTGGATCTCAGCGCCAACACCGCCGCAGAACGCATGCAAATATTCTCTTTGATGGAGCGCGACTTTAGCCTGGCAAACGCGTTTTTACTCGCCAATGGCGCCTGGCTCCTGATCACGAAAAGCTTTACCGACCTGATGCTGACCTTCTGCGTGCTCTATATCATTGTGAGCGGAATATCAGCATTATTTTACGTAAAGCACTCCACCCGCAACGCTCACAGTTCCATCTAAGCAACAATCAATACACATACTGAAACTAATGCGGCTTCTTTCTGATTCACATTGAAGATGACAGTTCTTTACGTTGTAATTTCATTATTGAAACCGGGTGGAGATCCTAAATGCCAACACACAACACCAATACTTACTCATCGCAAAATATCCCTGACGCAATGACCTTAACGGAAAAAATATTAGCCAACGCGAGCAACAGAAAAAGCGTCTCGCCGGGTGAAGTTATATTTGTGAACGTTAATGTATTGATGTCGCATGACCCTTGTACGCCAGGAGTAGCAAGCGTATTTAAACAAGAATTTGGTGAATCTGCGAAGGTCTGGAACCCGGATAGATTTATCATGATTCCGGATCACTTTACTTATTCTGCTGATCCTCAGGCCAATCATAATATAAGAGTTATGCGCGAATTTGCGAAAGAGCAAAATATTACTCACTTTTATGACGTTGGCACACCTGATTATAAAGGTGTCTGCCATATCGGTCTGGCCGAAGGCGGTCACACCCGCCCTGGCGAAGTTTTATTAGGTACGGATTCACATACCGTTACGGCGGGGGCATTTGGCACATTTGCTATTGGCGTTGGGATCACCGACGGCGCATATGCATTGGGGACGGGAGAAATACCGTTAATGGTCCCTGCCACCATTAAAGTGAATTATATCGGGAAAAAAGCCCAAAGCGTTCAGGCTAAAGATTTGATTTTAGTCTTAATGAAAGAGCTCGGCGTCGAAGGCGCCACCTATAATGCGATTGAGTTTTCCGGTAGCGTGATCGATGAACTGTCGGTCGAAGAGCGCATGACCATGTGTAATATGGTGGTGGAGTGCGGGGCCAAAAACGGCATTATGGTGCCCAATCAGGCCACCCTGGATTATCTGAATGCAAGAACCCGCGTTCCTTTTGAGGTTGTCACTCCGGATGACAATGCAGCCTATATCCGGACCATTACCATTGACGTCTCGGCATTAACCAGCGTGGTGGCGCGTCCGCACTCACCGGATAATGTGACGCCGATTGACCATCTTGAAAATATCGCCATCTCCCAGGCCTATATTGGCTCCTGCACCGGTGGGAAAACGGCAGACTTTATTGCTGCGGCGCAGATCCTCTATCAGCGAAAAGTCTCCATACCGACCTATGCAGTACCGGCGACCAAAGAAGTCTTCCATAATTTGATTACCACTCAGGTCAACGGCAGCTCCGTGTATGAGATCCTCACCCAGGCGGGCGTCACGTTATCCTCAGAACCCGGTTGCGCCGCCTGCTGTGGCGGTCCGGCGGACACCTTCGGGCGGGTTCGGGAGCCCATTAGCGTGATCTCCACCACCAACCGTAACTTTGTTGGCCGCATGGGTCACAAAGGCGCCATGATTTATTTGGCCTCCCCTTACGCGGTCGCCGCGGCAGCAGTGTCCGGCTTTATTACCAATCCAGAACGGTACTTAACTCATGACAACAAATAAACCGATGCGCGGTACAGTTTATGTATTAGGCGACAATATTGATACCGACCAGATATTAACGGCGGAATACCTGAAGATAAATCCGGCTTCAGCAGAAGGCCGTGAAGAGCTGGCTACCCTTGCGATGTGTGGCTTACCCGAAGGCGCGCCCGCCTTTATCGATCCGCAGACCCAGCGGGCCGGGTACGACTTTATTGTGGCGGGTAAAAACTTCGGCTGTGGCTCTTCAAGAGAACATGCCGTGGTCGCTCTTGGTGCTTCCGGCGTTAAAGCCGTGGTGGCTCACTCGTTCGCCCGTATTTTTTTCAGGAATTGCGTTTCTACCGGACAGCTGATGCCGGTGACGTTGAGCCAGGATAGCACTATCCACACGCTGAAAACCGGTGATGTGATTGAAATAGATTTAGAGAACTATCAGGTCAGTGTGCCGGATGGCGTTCTGAAAACCGCTCCGGTAGGGGAACTGGCGAATATTGTCGCGGCTGGCGGCTTGTTCGCTTATGCAAGACAAACAGGAAAAATTTAATCCATTACATCCATAAGACTCAAAACAAGACGCCTTACTTTCTCAGGGTGCAGCGTCTGTTTTGAGCGTACATAAGGCAATCACACTATGATCACCCGACTAGAGTTTAACGATCTTCAGAAAGATGAGCTATCAAAACTTATCAGCAGCATTACTACAAGCCCGTACAGTGATTACAAACTTTTCAAACAGGCCATTGCCAGGTTGATTGAAAATGGGCTGGTCCCGACTTTTTTTGTTCAGGCCTGCGAGCGCGTCAGGCAGGAGCGCAAAGAACAAGACATTAACGCGCATTTGCTGAGAAACGTTCCGCTGGACACCATTATTCCGGAATTCGACCAGACCAATCCCGTCAATGACAAATATGCTAAAAAACTGACCTTTGTCGGCGAAGCTTTGCTCGAAATGTTCGCTCAGTTGACCGATTCACCGCTGCTGGCTTATCGCACGCGTAATAACGGCGATTTTTTTCATGACGTCTATGCCGATAAAAAATACAGCAACACGCAAACGCAGAAAACAGACGGTGAACTTTACTTCCACAACGATCGCACCGCCCATCCGGTACGTGCTGACTTTCTCAGCTTATTAGGGATGCGCTGTAGCGAAGAGAATTTGATTTTTACCGGCTATCTCGACGGAAAAGCCATTCTGGAGAACCTGAAAGAAACATCACAGGAGTGGCTGCGCAAACCGGTATACATGACGCCTTTTGACGAATATTCCCGTGATTCCAACGCTCAGCAGATTGATTCTGAACTGCATCCGATCCTTGAGAATATTCATTCCTTCCGTTACTACGACACACGCACTACCTATGGCCCGGATGCGCCCGCAGAGGCTATCAAAGCGCTGATTGATCTCAAGGTTGCCATTACCAAGGCGGCAAAAGGCCGCGTAGCCATCCACAAAGGCGCTTTATTCTCCTTCGCCAATCAGGACTCACTGCATAACCGTGAAATTATTCAGGTCAATGATCCCTATTCTGCGGAAAAACGCTTAATATCGGAAATATCCCATTCAGATATAAAAACACACCTTTAATTATAACCATGGACGTTGAACGAAAATAGAAACACCACAGTAAAATATCGAATCAAAATCTAAAAATAAACGTATTTCCCGGCCACGATGCCATGATGTCATTTATAATCCTGCCATCCAAAACAACGTCTGGACGATAATATTCAGGCGGAATGATATAGGTGACATCATGAAAAAAATTCTGCTGACTCTGGCTTTAACCACTCTGGCGCTTCCGGCGTTTGCTAATCACCCTATCGCCCGTGCGACTGCGGTTGCCACTTCCGATCACCCGGTTGCAATGGCTGCCGCAACCAACGGTAACGGCAATTCTGTTGGCCGTGCTGCTGCTGTGGCGGCGTCCGACAACCCTGCGGCGATGGCAGTAGCGACCGGCAACGGTCATCACCCTATCGCACGCACCGCTGTTGTGGCTGGCTCTGACCACCCAGTTGCGGCGATGGCAGTGACCTCGCACTAATATTCTGCTGTAAAAAAGGGCGACCCAAAGGTCGCCCGTAATACTCCACACTGACTCTCTACTTAAAAACTCCCCTTAAACCCAATGCTGCCGGTCACATCTTTGCTGACTTCGCTTTGCTGACCTTTATTACTCCATTCGCGCCCGACTTCCCCGTAGAATTGCAGATTCGGTTTGATGCTCCAGGTGGCGCCGGCTGCGGCTTCGGTGCTGGAATAGCGTTGGCCTGCTGTCAGGTGAGTGGTGGCGGTGTTATTGCTGAAGCGGGTGTCATCTGAACCGCCCATGCCTTGCCACAAATTCACGCGGACATACGGCGTCACTTCACCCTGGCGAGTCTGATAATGGCCCACCAGACGAGTGCCGATACGTGCGGTCACGGAGTCTCCGGCATCAATGCTGGCTTTGGTTTTGGTGTCGCCTTTCACGTCGATATCATCAAAGCTGCTGTGCTGCCAGATAAGCTGTGCCTGCGGTTCAATCTGCCAGCGGCTTTCACCGAGCTGATACGGTTTGCCGATTTCCACCGAAGCCGCCACGCTGTTGCCGTTTGGCTGGTAGGTTTTACCGTCCGTTTTCAGGCGCAAATCGTGGCGGCCGTATTGCAGAACGTTATCGACATAGAAGCCGTTATCGGCAGTCCAGGTCGCATAGCCGCCAAGATACAGCGCGTGATCTTTGATATCGCCCACGTAGCCATGGCTGCCGCCTGCCTCACCATAAATAGACGAATCGTTATCCATCAAGCTGGCGTACAGCCCGGTTTTCCAGTGCTCGTTGGTCCAGATATCGCTGCCGACCTGCACGCCGTTCATGTGGGTGTCGAGCGAAGTGCTGGCGGCATCGTTCAGACGCGTGCGCCCTGCTTCACCGAGGTAACGCGCCCAGACGCGTTTGTCGTCCGGATTGCCTTTGGTGAAGCTGTTCTCGTCGCCCATGCGTTTATGCAGATTGCTTAGCACTGCCATGTCGCCAGTGCGTACGGCTTGTGCGATGCCATTAAACAGCGGCACTTCTGAACGATAATCGGTGCGCAAATACCAGTTCTCACCCTGAGCTTTCAGGTCACCGGCAAACAGGTGATATTCAAACGCCCCGGCTTCCAGATGATCTGTGCCCAACGTGAACGCATCACGAGTGGATTGCGCGGTGGTGGTTGCGCCATTGCGAGCTTCAACCACTTCGATACCGTCGCCGTGTGTTGGCGCGCCGAGGCGTGAGATATCGATATCCAGCGTTGTGTGCCCGGAAGCTTTGCCGCCGTCGATAACCAGTTTATCGGCTGTCCCTTCGCTGCCTTGCTGCTGTGCAGCGAGTTTGAGGGTGCCGTTATCACCGGCATAATTGCCTTTTACCGTCAACGCTGTACCGATGTGATTGCTGGTCAGGTTGACCGTCCCGGCGTTGTTCATGCCCGCAATCTGCTGGTCATAGCCTTGCGTATCAAGCAGCGCCCCCTGATAAACGGTGTGCACTGAATTTTCACTCAGCGTCTGCGTACCGCCCGCGCGCAGAATACCGTTGGTGACTCGGGTCATGCCGCTGTAGCTGTTATCTCCGTTTAGCACGGTCGTGCCGCTGCCAATTTGCTGCACTTCCCCTTTACCGCTGATAGCGCCGTCAAGCGTCAGCATGTTACTGCGGTTAACTGCCAGCGCGGTGTTATCTTCGATGTCACCGATGACCGCGCCAGTGGTGCCGCCGTTACCAAGTTGCAGCACGCCGCCGTTAATCGTTGTGCCGCCCGTGGCTTTGCTGTCTACGGTTAGCGTCAGGGTTCCTTTGCCGAGTTTCGTCAGTTTGCCGTTGCCGACAAGCGCCGTTGAAAGCGTGGCTTGATTGCCATTGGTATCAATGCCACCGCCGTTTTCGCCCAGCACCACCTGACGGTCAGTATCGAAGCCTTTACCGTATTGCAACGTGCCGCCGTTCAGGGTCAGCGTGGTGTCGTGTACGCCCAGATTGTTATCTGCGCTTACGTTCAGCACGCCGCCGCTCACGGTAGTGCCGCCGCTGTAGGTATTGTTGCCGTTCAGGATAAGCGTGCCGATATCGGTTTTATCGATACCGCCAGTGCCCTGGATAACGCTGTTGATCGTCGCCGTCATATCCGCCCCCTCAACCGTGCCATCACCTACGCGCAGAACGGTGTCTTCGGTGTGAGTATTAAGCGCATCGCCCTGAACTACATAACCATCTGTCGCGAACTGTGCCCCGCTAATCCACACGTCGCCCAGCGATTTATCGACGGTGACCGTGCCTTTCGCGCCTTCAAACACGGCAAAGGCATCGTCATCGAAAGGCGCGTTGAGCGCACCTGATGGATTGGTGCCATCGGTGGTCCAGTTGTCGTTCCCGGCGCTGCTCTGCCACACGCCGTCGCCGCCGTCGATAGCACCGTTGTTTTTCAGCTTGCCGTCTTTACCGCCCGCACCGTCCCAGAAGCGCAGTTGCAGGCCCGCGCGGTTCACCAGGTTGACCTGATGATTCACCGACGTTTGCACGTACAAGCTGTCTGCGGCTTCAGGCGCATTGGCGATATCCAGCACGTTGTTGGTCAGGCTGCCGGTGTAGTTGATCAAACGATAAACCCCGACGCCGAAGCTGCCGCCGCTGGTCTCGGTGATGTTTAGTTTACCGTCGAGATTCAGGTCGCCGTTCACGTCGATCAGGTCGTTGAGTTTGCCGCCCACGATATAGGCTTCACCCAGTTGGTAGTCCAGCTGCGAATTCTGATTCAGTGTCAGGCTGCCGGTCGTCAGCTTGCCTACGCTGTTGAGGTCGGCACCCGCCGCGATATGGCCGTTATCCGCAATGGTGACATCCCCGCCGATAATGCCGTTCCCGCCCAGAGTGGTGCCCGCATCGACAGTGACATCGCCGGTTGCCGCATGCTGATCGCCATTCACCAGCAGCACGCCCTGCTCGACGTGGGTGGTGCCGGTGTACGTGTTATCGCCACTCAGCGTCAGCGTGCCGCTGCCCTCTTTCAGCAGGCTGCCATTCGCGCCGCTGATGATACCGCTGATGGTATCATTGCGGTTCAGCGCCCCTTCGTTGAGCGTGTTTGCGCCCAGCTCCACGTTCCCCGCGCCGAACAGCGAGCCGATGTCCGTTTCATCTGCCGCACCGGCGATAGTCACCGTGCCGCCTTGCTGGTTGTTCACGGTGGCGTTTCGAGCCTGCGCGTTATTGCTGAAGCTGACCCGCCCTTTATTGACGATCTGCGCCTTGCCCGCGTCTGAATCGTTATTCATTGCAAGCGTAGCCCCCGCGCCCACGTTAATCTGCGCGTTGTCGCCCTGCGCCTTGTCGTTGAACTGCACGCTGCCTTTGTTGCTGATATCAATGACCGAATCCGCCGCGCGACTGGTGTCATTCAGCGCCAGAAGGCTGTCGTCGACGGTGAAGTGGTGAGTCTGCGTCGAGCTGGCATTGTTGATGTTCAGGGTTGCGCCATGGCTCAAATCCACTTTGCTGTTGCCCGCGCCCAGCGCCGCTGTGGATTCAGCATCCACCACAACATCGGAACGGTGATCGGTACCGATAATCGCCGTGCCGCCCTGCCAGGTATTGTCGCCAAGCAGCGTCAGCAGGCTGTCGTCGGAAGAGGAACTGCTGCGTACGGTGAGTTTGCCTTTACCGCTGATCACGCCGTCATCTTTCAGCGCATGGCTGTTCAAATCCAGCTGACCGCCCGCATCGCCCAGAATAATGCCGCGCGTGGTTTGCCAGTCGGCACCGTTTTGCAGCGTTGAGTTGTTATTGATGGTGATTGTGGTGTCCGCTGCGCCCAGGTTCTGGTTGCCCTGAACCTGGAGAGTGCCGCCTTCAATACGCGTGCCGCCAAGATAATCATTGTTCCCTTTGAGGATCAGCACGCCGGTGCCGCCTTTGACCAATGAGATATTGTCATTGGCATTCGCCTGCACGATATCGGACTCAATGGTGGCTTTCCAGCTCGCTGAACTGGCCGTACCGTCACCCACATTTAGCCACAGGTCGCCTTTTTTCAGTGACGAATCCGATGGCGCTGAGCTGTCGCTGGATGCCGCTGAAAGTGTGTCTACCGCGTGCAGCGCATCGCCCGTAATCACATAGCCATCACTGGCGAACTGTGCCCCGGCAAAACCGACATCCCCGGCAGCACTGGAAACAGTGACCGTACCCGGTTTGCTCTGGAATATCGCATACGCATACTGCGCCCACGGTGCGTTGCCTTTCCCGGAGGCCGTTGTCCAGTTGTTATCCCCTCGTTCACCGCGCGCCGTCCAGGCACCGTTGCCGCCATCAACGCGCCCGTCGCCTTCGATCCCTGTTGCCCCGTGATCTTTGGTGATAGTGTTTTCTTCGCCGTCCCAGAATTGCAGGTACAGACCGCCGTCGTTCACCAGGTTCACTTCATGGTCGATATCGGTCTGAATGTAGTAATGATCGTCAGACGTTCCCGCAGGCAATGAGCCCAGCGCGAGTTGCCCGTCGTTATGCAACGCACCGCCGTAGTTATAAATACGGTAAACCCCCGGGCCGAAACTGCCGCCGGTCGACGTGCTGACATTCAGCTTGCCGCCGAGGGTTAAATCGCCAGCCACATCGACAAGATCATTCAGGTTGCCGCCAGGTTTGTAGGCTTCACCAAATTCAAAATCAGAGAGCGTGTTTTTGCCGAGCGTCAGCGATTTATTGTTGCTGATAGTCAGGGTGCCGGTGCCGCCATCGCCCGGTTGCAGGGTCGAGTTATCGCCCATCACCACATTGCCGCCCAGCGTACCGTGACCGCCGAGCAGAGTGTTATCCGCCACCGTTACCTCGCCTGTCGCCGCGCTCTGGTTGCCGTTGACGATAAGTGAACCCTGGTTCACTTTGGTTTCGCCTTTGTAAGCATTATCGCCATTCAGGCGAGTCAGCCCGCTGCCGTCCTGATGGAAGCTACCGCTGCCGCTGATCATGCCGCCAAGGGTCAGCACCTTACTGAGATCAATCGTGAACAGGCCATTATCCAGAACACGGGTAGCAGCCGAAAGCGCACCAGCGATACCGCCGTTCCCCACTTGCAACGCCGTGCCGTTATCAATGGTTGTCTGGCCGGTATAGGTGTTGTCGCCCAACAGCACTGTGGTGGCAGAACCCGCGCGTTCCAGCTGCCCGTCACCGCTGATCACACCGCTGTAAACGGTGTCGCTGTCGCCATCCAGCACCAGCTTGCTGCCTGCGCCCGCGGTCGTCACGTTACGATTGCCAATGCTGTGCTGCCCCGTGCTGGCGGCGTTATCACCGGAACGTAAGGTCGCGCCCCCAGTGATGTTGACCGCGCTGGCACCCAGCAGATTATCCACCACGCGTACGTCGCCTTTGCTGCCGTCGACCGTCAGGCTGTTCCAGCCGCTGCCGATATTAGTGCCTTTGCTGAGATCGTCGCTGTTGAAGCTGCCGATTTTCGCTGCGCTGCCGTGGGTATCGGTCAGGGTCAGCGCATTGCCAGTGTTCGATGCGGTGAGCACATGCGTCACTTTGCTAAGATCCACATCGCCGATGTTGGCCTTGTCGTTACCCTGAGTACCGCTGAAGTCCACGCTCCCCGCCAGCGTGCCTGCGTTCCAGCTAAAGGTATCGCTGCCGTTGCCCATGTCGATGCGGCTGGCGACGCTCCCGCCGGAAATCTGCAGGGTATCGTTGCCATCACCCGCCAAAACGTTACCGGTAACATTTCCGGATTCAAAAAGAATAGCATCGCTGCCAGCGCCGCTTAAAAGTGCTGTACCGCCGTTTGCCGCAATCAAATCTCCGCGGTTAGTCACCGTGTTGTCGGTATCGCTGCTGACGTTGAGCACAATCGAGTTCTGGCTGGCCGTTTTCAGGTTGCCGCTGTTGCTAATGGTTTTGCTGCTGCCGGTATCGTCGTCGGTACCAGAAAGATCGACCAGTGAAGCCATGCTGCTGGTGCTGGTAGATTCCACATCACCGGTGTTGGTGAACGTGGTTGCGGCTTTAGCGTTGATGGCGGCAGAGCCGTCGCTGGCGGTCGTGATTTTGCCGCTGTTGGTGACGGTTTTCGCATTTTCAGCCAGCAGCGCACTGCCGCCGGTTTTGTCCTTGATATTGATGGTGGTCGACGTTTTCACATTCCCGGTGGTTCTGGCGCGAATACCGCTGCCGGTCGCATCCCCTGCCGCGTTGCCGACGTTGATGACGTAGCTGCCATCAATGGTCAAATCCTTGCCCTGAATCAGATCGTCAGAGTTTTTGTTCTCAAACGCAAAACCAGCGCCATCACCTGAAGCATTATTCCCCGTCACATTCAGGACGTTATTTGAACCGCCTGCCGTCAGAGAAACCGACGTTCTGATCGCCGGGCCATCACCTGCGTTGATGGTGACAGTGTTCAGTTGAATATCGGAGTTGTTGGCATCGTTCTGAATGCCAGCTCCCGACCCTGTGACATCAATCTGGGTGTTGGAAGCAGTGAGCTGTTTGGCACCATTCGCCAGCAGGATCGCATCCGCGCCATCCGCGGCAGAGATGTGGTTATCCGAACCGGAGATATTCAGCGTTGCCCCGTTTTGCAGTTTCACCGCCGCTTCACCGCCATTAGCGGTGACCGTGCCAAGCTGTTTCACCGTGGCATTCGCGCCATTAACCAGCACGCCAATATTGCCCGACTGACGGCCATTGCCGCTGACCGTTAACGCCGCCGAGGATTGATTATCCAGCGTGCCGTCGGTATCGAGATTCACCCCGATATTGTTCTGCCCGCGAATGTCGAGGCTTGAAGCGCCACTCAGATTCAGCACGCCCTGATGACTGACGTGATAGCCCGTCACCCCGCTCTGGCTGTCTTGTGTCGCGATGTGAGCATCGGACGTAACGGTAGTTGCCAGCGTTTTATTGTTGTCCGTGCCGTCCAGACCATGACCCTGCCCGTCCACCACAACCGCCGTGGTGTTGTCGTGCTCCAGCACAATCGCCCCGTCGGCAATGGTGCCACTTGCGCCACCAGTGACTTCAACCCCAACGCCACCTTCGTTGTTGACGTGAATTTTGGCTTTGCCGGTACTGACAGTCGTGCCGTTGCCATTGGCGAGCACGCCGACGGAGTTATCCCCGGTTAGCGTCAGGTCATAGCCAATGCTGTCGCCGTCAAAGCTGGCACCGTGATCGAGCAGGAACAGCGTGGTGTTGGTTTGCTGATTGTCGTTAAGCGTCAGGTTATCGAGGTTGATACGCGCATTTTCACCGTAAGCGTAATAGCCAATCTGGTCGCTGTTGTTGAACGACACCGAGGTGTTGGCTCCTAAATCGGCTTCGGCGTTATTGCGCACATGCACGCCGATAGCGCCTTTCGCATTCAGAATAATGCTGGAATCGATGTTGCCCGTCGCTTCGTGAGTGTCATCGCGGCTGGCGATGTACACCGCGTAGTTGCGGTACATCAGGTCATCAGAGCCGTCGGTGTTTTTAATGACGGTAATCGCCCCGCTGGCGGTGGAATCCGCATGCGCCTTGGCGTTGTCAGCATACACACGCAGGCCGTTATTCCCCGCCCCACCGACATTGATTTCACCGTTATTGATGACGCCGGAAGCATCGTGAGCGTAAAGCCCGAAGTTGCCCGCCATATTGCCCGAACCCGGTAACGCAGTACCGAGCACATCAATTCGGCCGTTGTTGATGACTTTACCCGCGCCGCCTTCAGAGAGCATGCCGACAGCGTTTCGCACATATTTTGCCAGCAGGATCATGCCGTCGTTGATGACATCGCCGGTGCTTTGGCTGCGGATCGCCGCACTTTGGGCGCTGCCGCCTGCCATCACTGCATCGTCGCTGGTCGTTGTGGCGCTGTCGAGTTTCTCGCCCAGCGTAATGGTGCCAGTGCTGGCGTTGGTGAAGGTTGAATTGCCCAGCACGTTCACGCCATAAGCCGTAGCAGTGCCCAGCGCGTTACGAGGATTATTCACCACATTGATTGCGCTGTTGTTCAGCGCCGTGGTGTTTCCTTCCGCGTGGATGCCTTCCGCCAGACCGTTGCCGTTATCGGCTAAGGCAACGTTTAGCGTGCCGTTATTGGTGACGCTACTGGTGCCGGAGCCTGTGGTGGTGGAGTAAATGCCCACCGACCCCTGATTGCTGAGATCAACGTTGCTGACATCAATGTGGCTTACGCGAGAGCCGTCTTTTTCGATAAACAACCCGGCATTGAGCGTGCCGTTGTTTACCGCCGTCGCATTGCTGGTGTATATGCCATCCGCGCGATAACCGGTGTCATTCCAGGTGTTCAGCGCGCCGTTGTTGATAATCTGCGCGCCTTCCTCCGCATGCATCACCCCAAGATGACTGCCAGACACCGCCAGGCTGCCCTTGTCGGTGATTTCACCCAGCGCATCTTTCCCGGTGGCAAAAATCACGCTGACGGTGCCCGCGCCCTGAGTCGCATTCCCGCTATGGCTTTGATCGTCAGACCACAGGTTGTAAGTCCAGTTAACGTTCTGGGTTTGCTTCGCGTCGAGCAGCTCTTTAATGATGGCCTGATAGGCATCCTGCACGCCGGTGGCATCGCTGATCTTACTGCCGTTAACCGTCTCTTCGCCCGACAGCCAGAGCTGAAGCTGCGAAGGCTGACCGTTTGCCGATTGAGTGAGGAAATCATTCACCGCCGCAATGTCGCTCAGAGAATTAATGGTGAAACTTTTCGCCGGACCCGCCACCACATTGCCGTCGGCATCCTCGGTGAAGGTGGGCAATTCGATGGTTTTATTCCAGGCATTCAGCGAGCCGCTGCCGCTGGTGGTTTCCGTTGGCAGGGTGATGGCCCCGCCGAACTGAATGTAGTTATCCGATTGCCAGTGAGTCTGGCTGGCGTTGCCCTGAGCCCCTTCCGCACGCGTCAGTTCGGTGTTTTTGGTGTACAGACGCAAGGTGTTCTGCGCATCAGCAATCGCCGTGCTGCCGTTGGTGTCAGCTCCGATATCAACAGTGACATCACCGCCGTCATCCGTAATGTGGCTAATGCCAAAATGGTTGTATTGATAAATGCTGTCAAAGTCATAAATGGGCACGCTGATATCACCCAGCGTGTTGGTGCCCGCATCCTGAAAATCAGCAGAATCAAAGACATTAATTTGTTCCACGCCACCGTTGATCCCCGGCACGGTAATATTCATGCCCGTGTTCGCGTTCGGTTCGTTATAGCCCGACGACACAACGTACTGATCAATATTGCCAAGGGTAATAGTATTACCATGGCTGTCCGTAATGGATTTGATCGCTCCCGAAGCCAGAAGTTCTTTTAATGTTTTATTCTCAGAAGTGCCGTTGGTGCCCATTTCAATCTTCGGTACCGGGCCGTTAATCGTCAGCTTCGTTCCGCCAACATAGGTTTTATGCTGTGCATCCGGTAAGGCCGCAATAGCATCACTCAACGTCGCGAAATAACCAAAATCATCGTAAACCCCGTCTTTATCGGGCGCTGGCTGGTAAGTGCCCGCCTGACTCCAGTTCACCGTTTCATCCGCCAGAACAGCAGAAGAGAACAGTAATGTGGTTAATGCAGTCGCGGTGGCAGCCCGCATAGCGCGGCGCACGCGGCCTTTTTTACGGCTACGGGTAGTTTCAGATGCGACAACCCAAAGCCCCAATGCAGAGCTCCAGACAACACGGTAAATTTTGTTCATAACGGCGGACCTTTCTTCCTGCCTGTTTATGGTGCAGAGCGGGTTTCAACGGGCAGTTAAAAAATGAAATATCGTCCAGCCTGTATGGCGGACAGGCGTGCAGGACGATGCGAGTGGCTGTGAGGGTGTTGTGGTGTTTTGTTTCGAACCTATACTATTTTTGATGTATTAAAATTTTTTTGAGAACGATCAACAAAAACACCCCAGAGATATTTAACCAGGAAAATTCCTATTCGAGATGTGAACGATTTAACCTGAGCAGCACATTTATTTCTCATTGCGTCAGGTTGAAATACACCGGAGAAAGACTGTGATCGGGATAATATTCACTGAGCAGAAATCATCACGCAGAGGGATTATTATCTATTGCGAAAGGATGCGGCGCCAAGCCAGGCCAGCACTGGCTTCAGAGTTTCAAATGAAACTCTGTATGTTTATTTTCGATACGAAGCTGTGAAGGCACGTTTTATTTATGGGTAATTATCCCCAGTAAAAACAAATACCAATCTCGAGTGAACGAAGCATTGCAGGGGAAATTTCAGTGCACAGAAAAAAGCCCCTTAATATTAAGAGGCTATTCTTATCAGGTAACCATAAAACCTATTGAGCAGACGAAGTGCCGCCGGGCAATATTCAGAGAGCCATCGTGCTCAGTGCTTCACCTGCTCACGAGCCCAGCGCGGGGCTTTGAGATCGCCCGCAAACATCCACATCAACTCACACAACAGCCCTTTCAGCGCCTGTTCCGTTTCTGGCAACTGAGACTGCTGACAAAGCACGTGGGTTAACGCCTGACAGTATTCACACAGCGCTTCAGCATCAGGTTCAAAGCACGCCTGAGTTTCGGGGAGCTTGTCGACAGTGAATCGCTCAATCAGGTGCGCAGGGATCGGGTCGTTAAGCGTCGGGCGCAAAAGTGCCAGACAAGATCCGATGCGCGCCAACAGCGCCATCTTATAAACGCTCTCGTTGCATTCCATCAGCGTGACGGCCAAACGATCGCAGCACTCCGCCAGATCGGTGAAATCGGTGGCGGCGTTAAAGGGAAGAGTTAATACATCGGTATGTTGGGGAAGGTAGGAAGTCATAGGGCAATCTCCAGTATGTGGCACTGAAATACTGCCAGCGGAGAGGTCAATCTCACGGGTGGCAGATCCGAGCGGGGTTGACCTTACCGGCCATACTGGAAACCGGCGCGTCTTGCGACGCCCCCGCCCGGACTGCCATTGTAGCGTAGCCGTGGGCACGACACAAAAAGGCGCAGACGCGCCAGTGTGTCGTCAGTATGGAATTTCAGGAGGTCAATCCCGGCACCTGATTTGGCAGGCGCGTAGGAAGAATACGGCGATAAACCCACTTAAACAATGGTTATTACTGGAAGGAAGATCCCATTGCGGGATGTAATTGCTTTTTGGTTATTACATTCTTTGGATCAATGGGTTAGGTAGTTATAATAGGATAGCTTATATCTGAGCAGGACGAGAAACAAACGTCAAATCAATAGTTGATACTTGAGAACTAGCATTAAATTTTTGGAGATCTATATTTCATATTGAAATATCTAATCAAGGGTTATTGATATGGTTATTGGTCAAGTGGAAGAAAAGAACTGCCCTGTATGTAACTCTGATGCGACATGGACAAATCATGATAGATCCTGGAGGATATCATGCTCCGGATTTTGCGAGGTTTACTCCATCCTACACATCACAACAGAATACATTTCAGCCGATATAACTCGCCGAGTGGATGCAATGGATCTTCTCCAGCAGAAACTATTAAGGACAACACTTACTAACTCTATTCTTGCCGACTTTGCGAAGGATAGGCATACACAACAAAGTTTTGAAGCCCATTACCCGGGCTTTAAATATTGATAACATTAATAAATCGATTAATTAAACGCTCCAGCCTAAACTGGAGCGTTTGACGTTTAAAGCAACTCAATAATATCGTCGTCCTGAGGCTTGCTGCCGCTGAGTGCTTCGTCGAAATAGTGCTTCGGCACGGTGTAGCGCAAGTGGTCGAGGGCAAACTGCATGCTGCGGTCATCAATGGCGTGACCCAGGTCGTCTACGATATCCAGCGTGACGTCGCCGCCGACTTCCAGCAAGGTTTCTTGCGCTTTCACCGCATGCGCTAAATCAATCACTCTGTCGTCGCCACCGTGGATCAAATGCACCGTTGTGTTGGTGCTGGCTTTGGTCGGCAGTGTGGCAAAGCGCCCGTTGAAAGCGATGATGCGCGAGGCCAGATCCGGTGCCGCTTTGGTGCTTTCCAGCGACATTATTGAGCCCTGCGAAAAACCAATCAGCGCGGTGGCCAGTGGGCTTACGCCACTCTCTTTCTGCCAGTAGCGGACTGTATCGATAAACGCGGGCATTGCCGCATCAACGCGTTGTTGACGATTTTCTTCCGTCACGCCTTGCACTGAAAACCACTGTCGGCCTGTTGGCCCACACGGTTCAATGCCGCCGATGCTGACAATCAAGGCTTGCGGAAACAGCGGCGCAAACCAGCTGCCAATCTGCCCCATCGCCACCGGGTTATCGCCCACGCCATGAAACAACAGCAGCAACTGTTGGGCTGGGGCTGAGGGACTCTGTACAACAAAATGGTCGTGTTTCATGGCTCTCTCCTTAACGTGTTGCAAGGAAGTCTACGCCGCGTGGCGATAATGACCATGACATTTAACTGAATGAGTTAGTTAAAAAAGTTGCAGCTTTTTAACCTGTTCAGCAAGCTGTGAACAACGACTGGCATCCAGATGAGCCAGCGCACTTGCCACTTCCTGACGCTGTAGAGCCAGCAGCGCTTTGCGCCCGCTCACGTTGACTTCCTCTGACTGGTGTTGAAGCGCGCCTCGCAGCGCTGGCAGAGGCAGAACAACGTTGTTCAGCAGTCGATTAAGACTCCCGAGCGCCGCCATCAGCGGGCGATGAGCAAACGCAAACCCTGCCAGCTCAAGCCAGTCGCTTTCATTAAGCATAGTCTCTGGCGAAGTCAGTGTGTTTAACGCCACATCTCGCCATTTATCGAGCCAGACGGCGTCGCGCTGCAATCTTGCCTGCTCTGCTTCGGCCAAAGCTTTCCCCGCTGGCGTTAAGGGATAAACCGCCATCGCGTTATAACACCCGCTGCTGGCTTCCCGATGAGTGCCTAATCGCACAAGGTGAAAGCCGCAACGCTGCCAGAAACGCCACAGTTCGTCGGTGAAACCAAAGCTGACGGAGAGATAATCACAGTCTCCAAGGTGCGCCACGGCCCCGGCTATCATTTTCTGCCCTATACCCTGGCGTTGATGTTCGGGGTGAATGGCTATTCTGCTGATGCGTTTACTGCGCAGCGTCGCCGCCAGCGGAGAGCCGCCATGGGCTGCCAGTGACTGCGCCACCAGATTGCCACGCGGACGACGGAAACCAGCCCAGACAGCCTGACTGAGCGCCGGGCTCAATCCGCCTTCGTCGACCAGCCAGAGCGCTCCGGCAAGATGTTCCTGATAGTGAGCGCGCCAGAAATGCTGACCGGGCGCGTCCATCATTCTTCGCAGATCCAACGGTGACGTGCGGTAATGCGCAGCAGAAAGCAGGTGGTACATAGCTTCTAAACGCTCGGGAGAGCTTTGCCACTCAGCCTGTTCTACGGGCTCAATGCTCAATTCTCCCTGCGTTGTAAACGCGGGCAGCTCGTCTTCAAATAAAAGAGCCTGACTGACAAAACGTTCCAGCGGGCAGCCCGCAGCCCAGCGGATGGGGTGTTGCAAGGAGAAAGCGTTTAGCTGTGGGAAGCGAGCACAGAACTTCAACAGGAAGCCTCGCCCGGTGCCTTCGTAGCCTTGCACCGTTGTCGTCAGCAGTATGCGAGGAAAACGGCTTACCAGTTTTTCCAGCAATGGGCCGGGAATGGCCGCCGCTTCATCCACTATCAGCCAGTCGGCTTGTTCGGTGGATTGTAACAACGCATCCGGAGCCATAAAGCGATAAGCTTCACCCGCGAAGGTAGCCAGTACGTCAGTGGCTGCTTTCGCGGGTGCGGTAACCATCGCTGTGCCGGTCAATTTACGAAGATGCATTCCCGCCAGTGCAGATTTTCCTCGCCCGCGTTCCGCCGTCACGACCGCAACGCCGGGTTCCATTGTGGCAAGGGCCGCTAAAATCCTCGCCTGCTCTGCCTGAGGTTCGCCGTTGGCTTCATGCCAGGCCGGGCGAGTTGACGTTTCTGGCAAGGTAAAAGGCTGATTCTGCCGCCAGACGGCCGCTTCAGCATCGTCCTTTAAAGTTCGACAAAAATGGTGGATGAAATGGGGGACAGGAATGGGATCTGCGCTGTCGCTCCAGCGGACGGAATCGCCGTCTGCCCTTTCCGACCAGCTGTCGATATCGGGAACGAGCAAGACCAGCCAGCTTCCCGCTTTCAGCGCCCCGGCCAAAGCGGCAAAGGCGGCGACGTCGAACCCTTCGCGGGCATCAAAAAAGGCGTGAAGAAATTCACGCCCGAGCAGAGTTTTCAGGGCCGAAGGTGCGCAACAGGGTTCAGCGACAGCCTCCGGTCCAATCCAAATGCCATCACCCGCCAGTTTCTGGCGCAGTTGCTGTGCCTGGCGATAAACCCAGTCACCCTCGCCGCTCACTACCAACAGGCGACGAATGCCTTGTTCCTTCATGCGCATCGCCCCGGCGGCGATGGCCTCCATATCACTCATACGTCACTTTAAAACTGTTTGCCAAAGGTGTTGCACTGGGAAGGATCGCCGTTATCAAAACCGCGTTTGAACCAGGTGTAACGCTGCTCTGAAGTACCGTGCGTGAAGCTGTCTGGCACCACGCGGCCCTGGCTTTGCTGTTGCAGACGGTCATCACCGATGGCTTCGGCGGCATTCAGTGCTTCCTGAACATCACCTGCTTCCAGTACGCCTTGTTGCTGCATGCTGTGGCCCCAGACGCCCGCGAAGCAGTCGGCCTGCAGTTCCATTTTCACGGACAGGCGGTTCACTTCAGTTTGGGAAGCATTCTGCTGCATCTGGCGCACTTTCGGCTCGATGCCCAGCAGTTTTTGCACGTGATGCCCGACTTCGTGGGCGATGACATAGCCCTGCGCGAAATCGCCGTCCGCACCGAGTTTGTTTTTCATGTCATCGTAAAAGGAGAGATCGATATACACGGTGCTGTCCGCCGGGCAGTAGAACGGCCCCATGACGGATTGCCCGGTGCCGCAGCCTGTGCGGGTTGCGCCACGGTACATCACCAGCTTCGGTTGCTGATACTGGCGCCCCATTTTCTGGAAGATTTGCCCCCAGGTGTCTTCGGTGGTCGCCAGAATCACCGAGGTGAATTTCGCCGCTTCGTCATCATTAGGGCTTATCGAACGCTGGGTACTTTGTTGCTGCACCATTGGCTGACCGGTCAGCATGCCGGTGAGGTCGACACCGTAATAGCCTGCGACGACCACGACAATCAGCAGAATAATGCCGCCTTTGCCGCGCGGGAGACGGATATTACCCCTGCCGCCGCCCATCATTGGCGGCATCCCGCCGGAATCATTACGTCTGTCTTCGACATTGTCGCTTTCGCGACGACCTTGCCAACGCATAACTACCTCTATCTTTCCTGATATTGATAGGATGATCGTAGGCGCTTAAGGCGCGGATTACCATAGTCAGCAAGTCAGAAAACAAAAGAGGATGCTAAGCATCCTCTGATTTAATAAGGGTTTAGCCTTAATCCAGCTCAACACCTAAACGACGAGCCACTTCTTCGTAAGCTTCAATCAGGCCGCCGAGGCTTTGACGGAAACGGTCTTTGTCCATTTTATCCATGGTTTCTTTGTCCCACAGACGGCTGCCATCCGGGGAAAACTCATCACCCAGCACCACTTTGCCGTTGAACAGACCAAATTCCAGTTTGAAATCGACCAGGATCAGGCCCGCGTCGTCAAACAGCTTTTTCAGCACGTCGTTGGCTTTGTACGTCAGCTCGCGCATCGTCGCCAGATTTTCTTTATTGACCCAGCCGAAGGTCTCACAGTAAGACTCGTTCACCATCGGGTCGTGCATGGCGTCATTTTTCAGGAACAAGTCGAACAGCGGTGGGTTCAGTTCGATACCTTCTTCAATGCCCAGACGTTTTACCAGTGAACCGGCAGCGCGGTTACGGATAACACACTCAACGGGCACCATCTCCAGTTTCTTCACCAGGCTTTCGGTGTCAGACAGCAACTGCTCCATTTGGGTCGGAATGCCCGCTTCTTCCAGTTTGCTCATAATGAAGTGGTTGAACTTGTTGTTCACCATGCCTTTACGGTCAAACTGTTCGATGCGCGCACCATCACCTGCTGACGTATCGTTGCGGAATTCGAGCACCAACAGGTCCGGGTTTTCCGTGCTGTAAACGGTTTTCGCTTTGCCGCGATACAACTCAGCTTGCTTTTGCATCTTTCAATACTCCGGTAAGGAAATTAACAATAAAATCGGGCTTTTCTGCCGACGCACACGTTTGCGTATCATATCAGAAAAAAGGGCCAGATTGCTCTGACCCTGTTATTTCTTATTTAAAAGCAGACTGGAAGGCGGCTACCAGCGCGTCATTCTGCGACTGGGTTAGCGTGTGGCCTTTCGGATCGATGAACTGCAGACTGGTGCGGTTATCGAGGTCGCCTACCTGCAGCTTATAGTCGCCGGAGGAGAGGCCAGTGTCGCTGTCAGACTGTGGCTTGTAGGTCACGGCCATGCTACCCGTAGAGCGGGTGCTGTCAGTGACTTTCATGCCCACTTTTTCAAGCGCGGCTGGCAGTTTCTGCCACACCAGATTGTACGGACCACGAACCACCAGCATTGGCAGGCCAGTATCGTCCGCGGCGCTCTGCACATCGAACGATGCGCCCGCACGGCTTTGCGCGGCATTCTGCGCGCTGGTCGCGTTCTGATCCAGACCGGCAGAAATCACGTTCAGCATTTCCGCGCTGTAACGCTGCATGGAAGCGGCGTCAGCAACCGGTTTGCCCGCTTGTTCCAGGTTCAGCAGCTTAACGACAACAGCCTGCTGGTAACCCTGTGGCTTGACGGAGATCTGATAGCGACCACGGTACTGCTGGTCTTCATCAAGACGGTTCCACTGCACCCAATCGGTGGTCAGTGACTGCGAAGCATCATCACGCTTGTCGATGGTGTAGTTCTTCGCCTGCACGATGCTTACCACTTGTGGCCACAGGTTACCGCTGCGTCCGCTTTCCACCATCAGCGTGGCGGTGTCACCGGTGAACTGAGTGCGAGCCCCGGACACCAGCGCCAACGGTTGAGCAGGAGGACGGATGTCCAGCGCTTTACCTGTCGCACCGTCGCCACGGGCAACCGGAATGTTGTAATCGCCATTCTGAATCGGCAGGATCATCCCGGCTGGCGCATGCAGTTCAGAAAGCGGCGCCGCCTCCAGGTAAGACTCATCACCGCTGACCTGGCGCTTGTAGCGCGAATCGGAACTACAGGCCGCGAGGAGCATAATAAGTGAAACTCCCGCAACCTTTGCCAGCTGCGACTTCTGTACTGAGTAAGCCATCAAATCTCCCTAAACTTTACAGCAAACCGGCATGCTTCAGCGCGGAGGCCACGACGTCACGAGCATGAGCCGTGATAGGCGTCATGGGCAGGCGCAGCGTGTCGGTTGCTACAAGTCCCAATTCCTTACAGGCCCATTTCACCGGGATCGGATTGGGTTCGACAAATAATTTATGGTGTAACGGCATCAGACGCTGGTTAATCACCCGAGCTTCCGCGAAACGCCCTTCGGCGGCCAGTTTACACATTTCTGCCATTTCGCGCGCGGCTACGTTAGTGGTGACGGAAATCACACCGTGACCGCCTAACTGCATGAAATCGAGGCCGGTCGCATCGTCACCGCTCAGCAGGATGAAGTCATCTGAAACCAGCTCTTTGATCTGGTGAACACGACTTAAGTTCCCGGTGGCTTCCTTAATAGCGATAATATTTTTTACTTTCGCCAGGCGACCCACGGTTTCCGGCAGCATGTCGCAGCCCGTGCGAGACGGCACATTATACAGAATCTGGGGTAAATCAGTGTGTTCCGCAATCGCTTTGAAGTGCTGGAACAGCCCCTCTTGCGTCGGGCGGTTGTAGTACGGCGTCACCGTCAGGCAGCCGACAACCCCGGTATTGTTGAAACGCTGAGTCAGGCTGATGGCCTCTGCGGTGGCATTTGCCCCCGTTCCGGCAATCACCGGAATACGCCCGTCAGCCAGCTCGACAGTCATCATGACCACATCGCCGTGTTCTTCATGGCTCAGGGTGGCAGACTCGCCCGTCGTCCCTACAGAAACGATCGCCGAGGTTCCGTTGGCGACATGATAATCAATCAGTTTTTTCAGGCTGGCGCGGTCAACCTGACCTTTTTCATCCATCGGCGTGACAAGCGCTACAATACTTCCCGTAAACATGGGCCATCCTCAGTGCAGATGTGCGGACAAGAGCCTCAATGGTACGTTTGGTCTTGTTATAAAAGCAAGAGACCGGAGGCACTCAGGATGTTGTATGCCGGTTTTTTTTATGCTTTCCTAGTCACAACCCCCCTTTTCAAAGGAAGAACAGGTTTGACAGCCTCCCAACATCACTATCTGGTGATTACCGCGCTGGGTGCCGACCGCCCTGGGATCGTAAACACCATCACCCGTCACGTCAGTAGCTGCGGCTGTAATATTGAAGACAGTCGACTGGCGATGCTCGGCGATGAATTCACCTTCATCATGCTGCTTTCTGGTAGCTGGAACGCCATTACCCTGATTGAATCCACCTTGCCGCTGAAAGGGGCAGAGCTTGATCTGCTGATTGTGATGAAACGCACCACCGCACGCCCGCAGGTTGCGCTGCCGTCAACCGTTTGGGTGCAGGTTGAAGTGCCTGATTCTCCGCATATTATCGAACGTTTCACCGGCTTGTTTGATACCCATGAGATGAACATCGCCGAGCTGGTTTCGCGCACACAACCGGGTGAAGATGCCGCCTCCGCACAGCTTTTCATCCAGATAACCGCCCACAGCCCGGCGTCGCAAAATGCAGCAAATATCGAACAAGCATTTAAAGAGCTGTGTACAGAACTGAAAGCACAAGGCAGTATAAACGTCGTCAATTATTCACAGCATGATGAACAAGATGGAGTTTAGTAATGACCCCACTGAAAGCCGGTGACATCGCACCGAAATTTAGCCTGCCCGATCAAGACGGCGAGCAAGTAAATTTAACCGACTTCCAGGGACAGCGAGTTCTGGTTTATTTCTATCCGAAAGCCATGACACCGGGCTGTACCGTACAAGCCTGTGGCCTGCGCGACAATATGGATGAGTTAAAGAAAGCGGGTGTTGAAGTGCTGGGTATCAGCACCGACAAACCGGAAAAACTCTCCCGTTTTGCCGAAAAAGAGCTGCTGAATTTCACCCTGCTTTCTGACGAAGACCATCAGGTCTGCGAACAGTTTGGCGTCTGGGGCGAGAAGTCGTTTATGGGGAAAACCTATGACGGTATCCATCGCATCAGCTTCCTGCTGGACGGTGAAGGTAAAGTCCAGCATGTGTTCGATGACTTCAAAACCAGCAATCACCACGACATCGTGCTGAACTGGGTGAAAGAGAACGCCTGATAGCAAAACCGCCCCGAGGGGCGGTTTTTTGTTGGGCTGAGTGTTGCCGGATGGCGGCTCT
Source organism: Scandinavium sp. NPDC088450 (assembly GCF_044900545.1). Taxonomy (NCBI): domain Bacteria; kingdom Pseudomonadati; phylum Pseudomonadota; class Gammaproteobacteria; order Enterobacterales; family Enterobacteriaceae; genus Scandinavium; species Scandinavium sp. NPDC088450. The sequence continues at coordinate 145,335 of NZ_JBJDNI010000011.1, forward strand.
GCCTTATCCGGCCTTGTATTATTCCTCTCGTGCAGAAAGAACCGGCCAGTTCTTTCTGCCTGCAGTCCGGACGCCGTATCCGGCCTTAGATTTCGAA
>NZ_JBJDNI010000012.1:0-136065 GCF_044900545.1 Scandinavium sp. NPDC088450
TCGCTTTTCTCTGTCAGAATTTCCGGAGAAACCCTGCTGACCCGGCGGCTTGCTTGCCGTTGTTCCGTGTCAGTGGAGGCGCATTATAGGGAGTTCTGAGACGTTGACAAGAGCTGTTTGCAAAAAAAATTTCAACCGTCTCTTTTTTATTCAAATGCCTGGTAAACAGCCAGCTTTTCGAGCCTTTCGAAGCCATAACGCTGCAAAACGGGGAAAAGTTGTTCAGTTTCTGCCGTCTGCGCCATACAAAAGGCAATATTCGACTCTGAGGACTTAGCGTCTGGCGCTTCATGTTCAAGAAGCCATGCTGTGCGTCGTGCGATCGCAGCCCCAGAATCCACCAGCCGGGTTCCTTCTGGTAACACTTCAAGCAGCTCCTCTTGTAATAGAGGAAAATGAGTGCAACCCAGCACAACAGTGTCTGGCGGCTCTGGCATTCTCAGCCACGGCTTCAGGATGCGACGGAGTTCATCAAGCGGCACCGGCTCACCGTGCAATTTCGCTTCGGCCAATACCACCAGCTCAGCAGAACCCAGCATTTCTATCTGGCATTCGTTAGCAAAGCGCTCAATCAGCTCATGCGTATAAGGACGCTTAACCGTTCCGCGCGTCGCCAGTAGCCCAACTATGCCATTGGCGGTTAAACGTGCCGCGGGTTTTATTGCTGGCACAACGCCCACAACCGGGAAGGCAAACTTTTCGCGTAATGCAGGAAGTGAAACGGTGCTTGCAGTGTTACAGGCAATCACGGCAAGTGCCAGTGGATAACGTGCCTGAACCGCCGTCACAATCTCAAGGACACGCTCAACAATGAAAGCTTCAGTCTTCTCTCCATAAGGAAAGGCGACATTGTCGAAAGCGTAGATGTAATGGAGATCCGGCAGCAGGTGCCGAATCTCATCATAAACCGACAACCCACCGACCCCGGAATCAAACACCAGGACGGTGGGACGTGGATCAGAAGGTGTAGCTGCCAGACAAGGTGTATTCCCGTCCTGCAGTTTCGTAGCCATAAACTGTCTCGTAATCTTTATCGAACAGATTAGCGATTTTACCACGAACTGTAAGGTTAGAGGTGATCGGATATGAAACCGCCACATCCCACAGGCTGACGCCGCCCATTTTCACCGTCTGATAAGTGTTGAAGTCAGTATCATAGCGAGAACCGAGGTAGTGGTAAGTCAGGCCCCAGTCGAAGTCATACACCTGCCAGTCGAGCTGATACTTCACCTGCTGTTTGGCGCGACGCAATAACAGTTCATTGGTCTGAGCGTCACGAGCATCCAGGTAGTCATAACTCACAGTATGCGCCAACGGGCCAGTATCGAACGATGCAGAGGCTTCAACACCCTTCATACGCGCTTTGCCTACGTTGTAGTATTTCTGCAGATGGCTGTCGTAATCGATGAGGTTATCCACATCATTACGGTAGCCCGACAGGCGCCAGTTCACACCAGCAGTCAGGCCTTCAAAAGCACCTTCCCACTGCTTGCTCTCTTCTGGATCAAGATCTTCGTTGCCGTAGAAGCCATAAAGCTGACCAAGATTAGGCGCTTTGAACGCGGTGCCATAGGAAGCAACGAAGCGGTAGCCTTCAACAAACTCCCAGGCCGCACTGCCCTGCCAGGTACCATGAGTACCAAACTGAGAGTTATCATCGCCGCGGGCTGCACCTTCGAAGGTGAAATCACCCAATTGCTGCAGGCCAGTCAAATAAATGCCGGTGTTACGCAAGTCATAGCCATTGGTAACGTAGCTTGTCCCTGGCTCGGTGCTTTGCTTCTGCCAGTCAACGCCCGCGCCGATGTTGCCATGACCAATATCGACAGAGTTAGCCCACTGCAGGTTGTACTGCTGGACCTCATCGAGGGTCGCCGTTGAGTCATAACGCCCCAGATTCGGATCGTAGTTATAGTCTTTGCTGTGGCTGTAGCTGGAAAGCAGCTGCGAATGGAAGATGTCATTGTTGAAACGAACACCTGCATCCCAGGTCTGGCTATAGAGCTGACGGGTATCCACTGTGGAATAAGGGCTGGAGTAACCGTCATATGCAGTGCGGTTGTCATAGCCATACCCACGAACAAACGCGCTCCATTCATCGGAGAAGCTATGTTCCAGCGCGCCATACAGCGTTTTGCTCATGAAGCCGTCGCGATCAGGCTGGGCGACACCGCCGTTATTGCCATCCGCTACCACATCATAGCCTTTGGAATAGGTGTAGTCCCCGGAGAGCGTAACACGTGTATTGTCGCCGATCTTTTGCTGCGTGCTGGCGTTGTAATCCTGATAGCCGTTCGAGCCCACGCCCGCATTCAGCGTGGTGCCATCTTTCTCACGGGTAGTAATAATGTTGATTACACCACCGATAGCATCGGAGCCATACACCGCAGAGCGGGGTCCACGAACATATTCGATACGCTGTACCAGGCTAATAGGGAACTGGCTCAAATCTGACGATCCACTAACACCAGCCTGGTTCAGGCGAATACCATCCACCAAAATCAGCACATGGCTGGAGTTGGTACCGCGAATGAAAACAGAGGAGAGCTGACCCATACCGCCGCTTTGCGCGATATCCACACCCGGCAGCCGACGCATGACGTCCGTCAGAGATTGAGACTGCCAGCGATCGATATCCTGACGGGTAACGACACTCACTGGCGCCAGAACGGTATTAACAGGCTGTTGAAAACGATTTGCCGTAACGACCATCGTGTCTGAGCTGCTGTCCTGCGCCCAGCCAGAAAATGCTGTGACGGAGAGCGCCGTCAGCAGCGAAGCTTTTTTAATCATTGTTAAAGCATCCAATAAATAAGAAGGATGCCGCTGGCTTCATCAGTAGTTCGCGATGATGAAGATCCGTTGCGACGTACTCCGGCAGGTCTTCGGGCTAGAAGGCCCCCGAACAAAATCGGGGTAATGAAATGAAGACTTCCCGCCAAAGGCAGTGTCTGCTTGCGCTCTCATTTCGCCTTACTTTACCGCTGCGCGTCAGCTCCAGATTTGCACTGGATTCCCTTTTAACTCACAAGACCGGAAACAGGATGCTACATTCAGTAACATGCTCATGTCGAGGAAGTCCCGCTTCGTTTCGGAAAACATCAAGGCTGGACATCCTCTGAGCATTCCCTACAATCCCCGCGTTATTCATCTCTTTCAGGAAGCATCATGACCCCCGAACACCTGCCGACAGAACAGTACGAGGCCCAACTGGCGGAGAAAGTCGTCCGCCTGCAAAGTATGATGGCGCCCCATAACGCACCCGTTCCGGAGGTGTTCCGCTCGCCTGTGAGCCATTACCGTATGCGCGCCGAGTTCCGCATGTGGCACGACGGAGACGATCTCTATCACATCATTTTTGATCAAGAGACGAAGCAGCGTATTCGCGTCAATACCTTCCCGGCGGCCAGTGAGTTAATCAATGCATTAATGAAAGCGGTACTGGACGGCGTAAAAGCAGAGAAAACGCTGCGTCATAAGCTGTTCCAGATTGATTACCTGACCACCATGAGTAATCAGGCGATTGTCTCTCTGCTTTATCATAAGAAGCTGGATGAGGAATGGCAGGAAGCGGCCACTACACTGCGTGATGCCCTGCGTGCCGCCAACCTGAATGTGCATCTGATTGGCCGTGCGACGAAAACCAAAATCGCGCTGGATCAGGACTATATTGATGAACGCCTGCCGGTTGGCGGTCGTGAGATGATTTATCGTCAAGTGGAAAACAGCTTCACCCAACCGAATGCCGCGATGAACATTCAGATGCTCGAATGGGCACTGGATGCGACGCAAAACTCGAAAGGTGATTTGCTGGAACTGTACTGCGGCAACGGCAACTTCTCGCTGGCGCTGGCGCGAAACTTTGATCGCGTCCTGGCGACAGAAATTGCCAAACCGTCTGTCGCCGCGGCGCAGTACAACATTGCCGCCAACCACATCGATAACGTGCAAATCATCCGCATGTCAGCGGAAGAGTTTACTCAGGCGATGAACGGTGTGCGCGATTTCAACCGCTTGCAGGGCATTGATTTGAAGAGCTATCAATGTGAGACGATTTTCGTTGATCCGCCGCGCAGCGGGCTGGACAGCGAAACCGAGAAGATGGTGCAGGCCTACCCACGCATCCTTTATATCTCCTGCAATCCGGAAACACTCTGCAAGAATCTGGAAACGTTAGGTCAAACCCACAAGGTAGAACGTCTGGCGTTATTTGATCAGTTCCCTTACACCCATCATATGGAGTGTGGGGTCTGGCTGACGAAAAAATGATGTATTTGTCGGGCAGGTAAGCGAAGCGCCACCTGCCCGACAAGCCACAAATTATTCCGCGATTTCCGCTTTGCGATTGCGCATCTTGAAAGCAATCCAGAACACCATCACCACCGACAGTACTGCCGGGAAGAAGTTAGAGCCGATATCCGGATACTCTGCCCGCACGACAGTGCTGTACACCAACACCCCCAGAATGAAACAGGCGGCGGCAAGTCCGGGCAGGCCAACGGGCATGGTGCGATTTTGATAACGTTGATGCAGGCAATACACCGTCAGCACCAGTGCGATAAGGGGGAAGACGGAAAACGGCACGATAGAACTGAAAAGTGCAGCGAATGTTCCGTTAATGGATAAACCAGCGATCAGCGCCAGCAACAACGTACCTCTGTCTTGACCTGTCTGTTTCATTGCTTGTCCTTCACGTTATTCAGAATGATGTGTCTTTTCTTGTTCACGGCGATACCAGTAATACGCGCCTTTGGAGATCATCCTCAGTTGCAATACCAGTCGCTCTTCTAATTGTCGGCGTTGCTCAGGGCCGACATCCAGTGCCTCCGCGCCCGCACTGAAAACAATGGTCACCATCGCTTCGGCTTGTGCCTCAGTAAAGGCGCGCGGCATATGGTTTTCGATTTCCAGATAGTCAGCAAGTTCCGCAATAAAGTGCTGAATTTCACGCGCCACCGCGGCACGAAACGCCGCAGAGGTGCCGGAACGTTCACGCAGCAATAAACGAAAGGCGTTCGGATTATTGCCGATAAACTCCATAAAGGTGGACACAGAGGTACGGATAACGCTGCCGCCTTTAGCGATACGTTGGCGTGCCTGACGCATCAGCTGGCGCAGCATCAACCCGCTTTCGTCCACCATGGTCAGCCCGAGTTCATCCACATCGCGGAAATGGCGATAAAAAGAGGTTGGCGCAATACCCGCCTCGCGCGCCACTTCACGCAGGCTAAGGCTGGCAAAACTTCTTTCCCCGCTCAACTGGCTGAATGCGGCTTCCACCAGCGAACGCCGGGTCTTTTCTTTTTGTTGCGCTCTTACGCCCATCACGATGTCTGAATCCTTCCCTCTGCGTTGCTGGCACTATACCAGAGATTAAAACTAATCTGTTTGAGGTGCTTTGTGAATGATTGTTTACGCGCGGTTTGTGCTTTGATGCCGGAAAAAAGCACAACGATAATTGGGTTATCCCGGCAATGATGTTAGTATTCTGTTGCTTTTATGTATAAGAACAGGTAAGCCTTACCATGCCACACACCTACGATTATGATGCAATAGTAATTGGTTCTGGCCCGGGCGGCGAAGGTGCCGCAATGGGGCTGGTGAAGCAAGGAGCCCGTGTCGCCGTTATTGAGCGTTATCATAACGTCGGCGGCGGTTGTACCCACTGGGGGACTATCCCGTCGAAAGCGCTCCGTCATGCCGTCAGCCGCATTATTGAATTCAACCAGAACCCTCTCTACAGCGACCATTCCCGACTTCTTCGTTCCTCTTTTGCCGATATTCTCAATCATGCCGACAGCGTGATTAACCAGCAGACGCGGATGCGACAAGGGTTCTACGAGCGCAACCACTGCGAAATTCTTCAGGGTGACGCTCACTTTGTTGACGAACACACTATCGCGCTGGAATGTCACGACGGGTCTGTCGAAACGCTGACAGCAGAGAAATTCGTTATCGCCTGCGGCTCTCGCCCGTATCGCCCGGACGATGTCGATTTCTCACACCCGCGCATTTATGACAGCGATTCTATTCTCAGCCTGCACCACGAACCACGCCATGTGATCATCTATGGTGCGGGGGTGATTGGTTGCGAGTATGCGTCGATCTTCCGCGGCATGGAGGTCAAGGTCGACCTGATCAACACCCGCGATCGCCTGCTGGCATTCCTCGATCAGGAAATGTCAGACTCCCTCTCGTACCACTTCTGGAATAGCGGCGTCGTGATTCGCCATAACGAAGAGTATGAGAAAATTGAAGGCTGCGATGACGGCGTCATCATGCACCTGAAATCCGGGAAGAAGCTCAAAGCCGACTGCCTGCTGTATGCCAACGGTCGTACCGGTAACACCGACTCTCTGGCGCTGGAAAACATCGGCCTGCAAACCGACAGCCGCGGTCAGCTGAAAGTCAACAGCATGTACCAGACAGCCATCCCGCATATCTATGCGGTGGGCGACGTTATCGGTTACCCGAGCCTGGCTTCAGCGGCCTATGATCAAGGTCGTATCGCCGCGCAAGCGATGGTGAAAGGGGAAGCAACAGCGCACCTGATTGAAGATATTCCAACCGGGATCTACACCATTCCGGAAATCAGCTCTGTTGGTAAAACCGAGCAGCAGCTGACGGCGATGAAAGTGCCGTATGAAGTCGGTCGGGCGCAATTTAAGCACCTGGCGCGAGCACAAATCGTGGGGATGAACGTAGGAACCTTGAAAATCCTGTTCCATCGGGAAACGAAAGAGATCCTCGGCATTCACTGCTTTGGTGAGCGCGCGGCCGAAATTATTCACATCGGCCAGGCGATAATGGAGCAGAAAGGTGGCGGTAACACCATCGAGTACTTCGTTAACACCACCTTTAACTACCCGACCATGGCGGAAGCCTATCGGGTAGCGGCGCTAAATGGCTTAAACCGCCTGTTTTAACGGCTTATCGAAATGGCCATCCATCTGTGTACGGATGGCCTCTGCCAGCTGCTCATAGCGGCTGCGCAGCGGTGAACCCGGACGGTAGACCAGGCCGACAGTACGACGAGGCTCAGGTTTAATGCACGGCAGGTAAACCACACCATCGCGTTTACGCTCTGGTGGAACAGCCAGAGCAGGTAACAGCGTGATACCACTGCCTGCAGCCACCATATTGCGCAGCGTTTCCAGGCTGGTTGCGCGGAAGTGGGTATCTTCATCAGCACCCGCTTCAAAGCAAAAACCCATCGCCTGATCGCGTAAGCAGTGCCCATCTTCCAGCATCAGCAATTTTTCACCGGCTAAATCAGCCATCGGTACCACGTCGCGGTTGGCCCATGGATGGTCGGCGTAGATGGCCAGCATCATCGGCTCATCAAACAGCGGCACCTCAATAAAGGCTTCGCTCTCTTTGACCAGCGCGAGAATCGCACAATCGAGTTTGCCGCTGTCGAGTTGCGCCAGCAGCTGGTGCGTCTGCGCTTCATGCAGATACATTTCGAGTTTTGGGAAGGCCTGATGCAACATCGGAATGATGTGCGGCAGCAGATAAGGGCCAACGGTCGGGATCAGGCCAATATGCAGCGGCCCGGACATGGTTTCGCCCTGCTGACTTGCCATCTCCTTGAGCACTTTGACCTCACGCAGCACCGTCCTCGCCTGATCCACCAGCAGCAAACCGGCCTGGGTGAACAGCACTTTACGGCTGGTGCGCTCCAGCAGCATCACGCCAAGCTCATCTTCCAGCTTGCGGATCTGCCCACTTAACGTCGGCTGGCTGACGTGGCAGGAGTCCGCCGCACGGCGAAAATGACGATGCTCAGCTAACGCTACCAGGTATTCAAGATCACGAATATTCATTATTCATCCTCCGTCGCCACGATAGTTCATGGCGATAGATAGCATAGCAACGAACGATTATCCCTATCAAGCTTTCTGGTCAATAATAGCGCACATAAACGAGGCGGTACCTCATTAACCCTTGAAGCCACCGACCCCGTTCAGAGCTCTCTCTGATATGAATAACGAAAGCCAACGTGAACTTTGCGGACCCCGTGGTCCGCTTTTTTTTGCATAAAAAAGCCCGGCGATAAGCCGAGCGTGAATTTTTAAGAGCGGAGTCGTGGGTTCCCCCTCTCCCTAACCCTCTCCCTCAGGGAGAGGGAATAGAATGGAGCCTGGTTTTCTCCCCTAGCCAGATGGGAAAGGGAATAGAATGGAGCCTGGTTTTCTCCCCTCGCCCTGTGGGAGAGGGGCCGGGGGAGAGGGCATCACGCCGCAGGAAACTTAACCCAGACGTTCTTTCGCATCCGAAATCGCCTGAGCCACCTGCTTCGGCGATACGCCACCTTTCGCCGCACGCTTATCCAGGCACGATTGCAGCGCCAGAATCGGATAAACATCATCGCCAATCACTGCGCTGAACTTCTGCAGGTCGGAAAGTGGCAAGTCTTCCAGGGGTTTACCCTGACGAATAGCTTCCACCACCGCTTCACCGACGATATGGTGCGCTTCACGGAACGGCACGCCTTTCGCGACCAGGTAATCAGCCAACTCTGTAGAGTTTGCATAACCCTGCTGCGCCGCTTCCTGGCAGCGTGGGCGTTTAACCTGAATGCCATCGAGCACCAACGCCGCCATATGCAGGCAGTCGAGCCAGGTATCCAGCGCGTCGAACAGGCCTTCTTTGTCTTCCTGCATATCTTTGTTGTACGCCAGCGGCAAGCCTTTCAGGGTCATCATCATGCCCGTCAGTGCGCCTTGCACACGGCCGCATTTGCCACGAATCAGTTCCAGTGCATCTGGATTTTTCTTCTGCGGCATCAGGGAAGAGCCAGACGTGACACGATCAGAAAGCTCAACAAAGCCTGCTTCACCCGAGTTGAAGAAAATCAAATCTTCGGCGAAGCGTGAAAGGTGAACCATTCCGATGGATGCATTCGATAACAGTTCCAGCACGTGGTCACGGTCGGATACGCTATCGAGGCTGTTACGAGTCGCAGACGCAAACCCTAACCAGCCAGCCAGCTCATCGCGATCAATCTCATAAGCCGTTCCTGCCAATGCGCCGCTGCCCAGCGGGCTGACATCAAGGCGTCTTAAGGTATCCTGCAAACGGCTTTCATCACGCGCCAGCATCTCAACATACGCCAGGCTCCAGTGCGCAAACGTCACAGGCTGTGCACGCTGAAGATGGGTATAACCCGGCATCACTGCGTCCTGATTGTTCTGCGCCGTCTCAACCAAAGCGCCCTGTAATTGACGAGTGACGCTGAGCAGTTCGGTGATGGTGTCTTTACACCACAGTTTGAGATCGGTCGCGACCTGATCGTTACGGCTACGGCCGGTGTGGAGTTTCTTGCCTAACTGGCCAACTTTGTCGATAAGCTTGCCTTCCACCCAGCTGTGAATGTCTTCGGCATCGCTTTCGAGGATTTGTTGCGGATTCGCCCGCACCTCTTCCAGCAGCACATTCAACGCTTCTTCAAGCTGCTGCTGCTCATTGCTGGTCAGCACGCCGACAGTCACCAGTGCTTTGGACCAGGCAACAGAGCCAACGATATCCTGCTCCGCCAGGCGATAGTCAAAGCGCAAAGAGTCGTTGAACTGTTTGAACCGCTGATCTGCTGCCTGAGTAAAACGCCCGCCCCAAAGTGCCATAACATCCATCCTTATTAATCTGTTTTTTGCCGAATGGCGCTACGCTTATCCGGCCTACGGTGTTTACCGTAATAACATCATCGTCTTTGAAGGCCCGGCAAGCGATGCGCCGCCGGGCATGAAATATTAAGCCAGAATACGCGTGCCAATCGGCGTACCGTTAAACAGCGACGGCAACTGCTCGGCATGACGCCACGAGGCGATATCAACCGGGCGGCCCAGCGTACGTGCCGCATCTAGCGCCGCATTCACTTTCACAATCATGCCGTCGGTGATGATGCCCTGGTCGATAAGCTGTTCGGCTTTCGCCGCAGTCATCTCCGCAATGCGCTGGCCTTTTCCATCCAGAATGCCGCTGACGTCGGAAAGCAGAATCAAATCGGCACCCAGCGTTGCTGCCAGCGCGGTAGCCGCCTGATCGGCGTTCACGTTCATCAGCTGGCCTTCTTCGGTCACGCCGATAGAACTCACCACTGGCAGGAAGCCGCCTTCCAGCAGAGTGTTAATCAGGGTTGGTGAACCCGGCTGCGCCAACCCAACGTGACCCAGTTCTTCGTCGAGCTGGGAAACTTTCACGCTGTCACCGTCGCCGAGATACAAACCGACAGACGCAATATGGTGCTTCTTCGCCCACGCCAACAGCGTTTTGTTGGCTGTTCCCGCCAGCGCACCGGTAATGATGTCAATCTGATCGGCAGGCGTAACACGCAGGCCATTTTTCTTTTTCACCGGCAGATTGAGCCCTTTCATCAGCTCATCCACCACGCAGCCGCCACCGTGAACAATCACCAGCGGGCGCTTGTGCTCAGCGCGGTAGTTCACCAGCGCAGTAAACAGACGCTCCAGCGCTTCTTCGCTGTCAAGCAGTACACCACCGAGTTTGATAATTAATGGATTCATCATCGCGCCTGTTATTCGTTAAAGAAGAGACTGGGTTTCGGCAAAGCCAAAACGAATGTTCGCACACTGTATCGCCTGTGCCGCTGCGCCTTTCAGCAGATTGTCTTCTGCAGCAACAACGATCAGGTGTTCGCCCTGAACGGCAAAGCCGATATCGCAGAACGGCAGACCCACCACATTTTTCAGGGCCGGAACGCCGTTGTCGTAAAGACGGACCAGAGGCTTGCTGGCATAGGCTTGCTGGAAAACGTCTGCTACCTGCTCACGGGTCACTCCCGCTTTCAGACGGCAGGTGATCGTTTCCAGAATACCGCGTTTAAAGTTACCCAGGTGCGGAGTGAAAATCACCTCTGCGCCAAGGTGAGTGGTAATTTCTGGATGGTGGCGGTGATTGAACACGCCATACGGCTGCAAACTCACTTCACAGAAGCTATTGGAAATGGCCGCTTTACGCCCTGCACCGCTGACACCACTGGTGGCGTTGATCACCGGCCATTGGGAAAGATCTAACAGCCCGGCGTCGATCAACGGTTTCAGGGAAAGCTGCGCCGCCGTTGGGTAACACCCTGGCACCGCAATCAGATTCGCTTCTTTGATGTTATCGCCGCTCCACTCCGCCAGGCCGTAAACTGCCTGTTCCAGCAGCTGTGGGTGCTGGTGAGTGAAACCGTAATATTTTTGATAAAACTCAGCATCGTTGACGCGGAACGCGCCGGAGAGGTCGAACACCACGCAGCCAGCATCAAGGAACTGCGGCGCTAAATCGTGGCTCACTTCATGGGCCGTTGCGAGGAACACCACATCGACGCCCGCGCTGAATTCACGAATATCGGACATCGGCTGAAGCGGCAAATCGACAATGCCTTTCAGCTGCGGATGCAGGTCGGAGATTAACTTTCCGGCATCATTGCTTTGCGCTGAGACCGTCAAAGCGGTTATGTTCATGTGCGGATGACGATTTACGTAACTCACCAGCTCAGCGCCTGCATAACCGCTTGCGCCTACAATCAGCGTATTCAACATCGGGTTCCTTTATGCTCAACGATAATGTATTTTTATTCACTAATACTGCATGAATATTGATACTATCATGACCTGAGGTGTGTCAACAATGAAAAACAATTTACCGCCATTTATCGAGATTTACCGCGCATTGATCGCCACACCGTCCATCAGCGCCACCGAGGAATCCCTCGACCAAAGTAATGAAGGTTTAATCAATCTGCTGGCGGATTGGTTCTCCACGCTCGGCTTCAACGTTGAGATCCAACCGGTGCCCGGCACTCGCCACAAATTCAATATGCTAGCCAGCACGGGAACCGGCGCAGGCGGATTATTGCTGACAGGCCACACCGACACCGTCCCGTTCGACGACGGCCGCTGGACGCGCGACCCGTTTACCCTGACCGAGCACGACAACAAGCTCTACGGCCTGGGTACCGCCGACATGAAAGGCTTCTTCGCCTTCATTCTTGATGCCCTGCGTGATGTTGACGTGACACAGCTGAAAAAGCCGCTCTACATTCTGGCGACCGCCGATGAAGAGACCAGCATGGCTGGCGCACGTTATTTCTCTGAATCCACCACGCTGCGCCCGGACTGCGCCATTATCGGCGAACCGACATCACTGCAGCCCGTGCGTGCGCACAAAGGCCATATTTCCAATGCAATCCGCGTGTTAGGCCAATCTGGCCACTCCAGCGATCCCGATCGTGGCGTGAACGCCATTGAGCTGATGCACGATGCAATTGGGCGAATTATGCAATTGCGCGATTCGCTAAAAGAGCGCTATCACTACGATGCGTTTGCTGTGCCGTATCCAACGCTGAACCTGGGAGCCATTCACGGCGGCGATGCGTCCAACCGAATTTGCGCCTGCTGCGAATTGCACATGGACATTCGCCCGCTGCCGGGGATGACGCTCGACGATCTCAACGGCCTGCTGACGGAAACGCTGGCTCCGGTCAGTGAAAAATGGCCGGGCCGCCTGACCGTTTCTGAGCTGCATCCGCCGATTCCGGGTTATGCCTGCCCGCCGGATCATCAACTGGTTCAGGTGGTGGAAAAACTGCTCGGCACAAAAACCGAAGTCGTGAACTACTGCACCGAAGCGCCGTATATTCAGACGCTGTGCCCAACGCTGGTGTTGGGGCCTGGCTCTATCAATCAGGCGCATCAGCCGGATGAATATCTCGAAACGCGCTTTATCAAACCGACCCGCGAGCTGATCACTCAAGTTGTGCAGCATTTTTGCTGGCACTGATTTGACAAAATAATGCCCGGTGGCGCAAAGCTTACCGGGCCTGCTCCCCCTTTTCCCCTTGTAGGCCGGGCAAACGAAGTGCCGCCCGGCATAAGTGATCTCATTCACATTTTCATAAGCAACGCTTATCTCACTCGCGCTGAGTTAAATTTGGCAAATTACGGGCATTTATTCGTTTGCTGAACCGATTTCGCAGCAATTGACGTAGGGGTTTTTACGTGGCTTTATAAAGTGAAGACGAGAAAATACCGAAAAGCATGTCCGAACGATTTTGCGTCACCGTAATCGGTCTCAACACGGTTGTGCAAAATCCCGGGACATACATAAATGAGATGGGGTGTCTGGGGTTTATGAACGAACAATATTCCGCTTTGCGCAGTAATGTCAGTATGCTCGGTAAGGTGTTAGGAGAAACCATCAAGGATGCACTTGGTGAAAACATTCTTGATCGCGTTGAAACCATTCGTAAGTTGTCAAAATCTTCCCGTGCGGGCAATGAAGCCAATCGCCAGGAATTGCTGACCACGTTACAGAATCTGTCTAACGATGAGCTGCTCCCGGTAGCCCGCGCCTTTAGTCAGTTTCTGAATCTGGCGAATACCGCCGAGCAATACCACAGTATTTCACCGAAAGGTGAAGCCGCCAGCAACCCGGAAGTGATTGCTCGTACGCTTCGTAAACTCAAAGATCAGCCTGATCTCAACGAAGCGACCATCAAGAAAGCGGTCGAAGCGCTGTCGCTCGAACTGGTTCTGACCGCTCACCCCACGGAAATCACGCGTCGTACACTGATCCACAAAATGGTGGAAGTGAACACCTGCCTGAAACAGCTCGATAACAAAGATATCGCCGACTATGAACAGCACCAGCTGATGCGCCGTCTGCGCCAGCTGATTGCCCAGTCCTGGCATACCGATGAAATTCGTAAACACCGCCCAAGCCCGGTTGATGAAGCCAAATGGGGTTTTGCGGTCGTTGAAAACAGCCTGTGGGAAGGTGTGCCAAACTACCTGCGCGAACTGAACGAACAGCTTGAAGATAACCTTGGTTATCAGCTCCCTGTTGATTTTGTGCCCGTGCGTTTCACTTCCTGGATGGGCGGCGACCGTGATGGCAACCCGAATGTGACCGCCGATATCACCCGCACCGTGCTGCTGCTGGGCCGCTGGAAAGCAACCGACCTGTTCCTGAAAGATGTTCAACTGCTCATTTCCGAACTGTCGATGGTGGAATGCACCGATGAGCTACGCGAATACGTGGGTGAAGCGGGTGCAACGGAGCCCTACCGCTATCTGCTGAAAACCCTGCGTAGTCAGTTGGTCGCCACTCAGGCATGGCTGGAAGCGCGCCTGAAGGGCGAAAAACTGCCTAAGCCGGCTGGCCTGATCACGCAGAACGAACAACTGTGGGAACCGCTGTACGCCTGCTACAAGTCTCTGCAATCTTGCGGGATGGGCATCATCGCCAACGGTGAACTGCTCGATACCCTGCGCCGCGTGAAGTGCTTCGGCGTGCCGCTGGTGCGCATCGACGTGCGTCAGGAAAGTACTCGTCATACCGAAGCGCTGGGCGAACTGACCCGCTATCTCGGCATTGGTGATTACGAAAGCTGGTCTGAAGCCGACAAACAGGCCTTCCTGATCCGTGAACTAAATTCCAAACGTCCGCTGCTACCACGTCAGTGGGAGCCAAGTGAAGAAACCCGCGAAGTGCTCGACACCTGCAAAGTGATTGCCGAAGCGCCGAAGGGTTCCGTGGCGGCGTACGTTATCTCCATGGCAAAAACACCTTCTGACGTGTTGGCTGTACACCTGCTGCTGAAAGAAGCGGGCATCGGCTTTGCGCTGCCGGTGGCACCACTGTTCGAAACGCTGGATGACCTCAACAACGCCAACGATGTAATGACGCTACTGCTGAACATCGACTGGTATCGTGGCTTTATCCAGGGCAAGCAAATGGTGATGATTGGCTATTCCGATTCCGCGAAAGATGCGGGCGTGATGGCCGCTTCCTGGGCGCAATATCAGGCGCAGGACGCACTGATCAAAACCTGCGAAAAAGCGGGCATTGAGCTGACGCTGTTCCATGGTCGCGGCGGTTCTATCGGTCGTGGCGGCGCGCCTGCGCACGCGGCTCTGCTCTCTCAGCCTCCAGGAAGTCTGAAAGGTGGCCTGCGCGTGACCGAACAAGGCGAGATGATCCGCTTCAAATACGGCCTGCCGGAAGTCACCATCAGCAGCCTGTCGCTCTACACCAGTGCGATTCTGGAAGCGAACCTGTTGCCACCGCCAGAGCCAAAAGCCGAATGGCGTCACATCATGGCAGAACTGTCAGACATCTCCTGCGATATGTACCGCGGCTATGTGCGTGAAAACAAAGATTTCGTACCGTACTTCCGTTCTGCCACGCCAGAGCAGGAACTGGGCAAACTGCCGCTGGGTTCTCGCCCTGCGAAGCGTCGTCCAACCGGTGGCGTGGAATCCCTTCGCGCCATTCCGTGGATTTTCGCCTGGACGCAAAACCGTCTGATGCTGCCAGCCTGGCTGGGTGCCGGTGCTGCACTGCAAAAAGTGGTGGAAGACGGCAAACAGAGCGAACTGGAAACCATGTGCCGAGACTGGCCGTTCTTCTCTACCCGTTTAGGCATGCTGGAGATGGTCTTCGCCAAAGCGGACCTGTGGCTGGCAGAGTATTACGATCAGCGTCTGGTGAAAAAAGAACTGTGGCCACTGGGCGCAGAACTGCGTGAACTGCTGGAAGCGGACATCAAAGTTGTGCTGGATATCGCCAACGACTCGCACCTGATGGCCGATTTGCCGTGGATTGCAGAGTCCATTCAGTTGCGTAACGTCTACACCGACCCGTTGAACGTATTACAGGCTGAATTGCTGCACCGTTCACGTCTGGCCGAGGAAGAAGGCAAAGAGCCGGACCCACGCGTTGAACAGGCGCTGATGGTCACCATCGCAGGTGTTGCGGCAGGTATGCGTAATACCGGCTAATCGCGTTCTGTCGGGTGGCGCTACGCTTACCCGACCTACAAAATCCTGTAGGCCGGGCAAACAACGTGCCGCCCGGCAATTTCGCAAATGCCCAAACAAAAATCCCCGCTCGAAAGCGGGGATTTTTTACGTCTGAGACAGGTTTACTGCAGGTCGAAGCGATCCAGGTTCATCACTTTCACCCATGCCGCCACGAAGTCTTTCACAAACTTCTCTTTGCCATCGTCGCAGGCATAAACTTCTGCCAGCGCACGCAGTACGGCGTTAGAGCCAAACACCAGATCCGCACGGGTTGCAGTGTGTTTCACTTCACCGCTCTGACGGCAACGTCCTTCGAACTGTTCGTTAGAAGCGTCGGTGGCTTTCCACTCGTTGCGCATATCCAGCAGGTTGACGAAGAAGTCATTGCTGAGCACGCCCACACGGTCGGTAAACACGCCGTTGTTGCTGCCATCAAAGTTGGCACCCAGAACACGCAAACCACCCACCAGCACAGTCAGTTCCGGCGCGGTCAGCGTCAGTTGCTGCGCTTTGTCGATCAGCAGGGATTCGGTGGTCGCTGCATCCAGACGAGCGCGATAGTTACGGAAACCATCGGCTACCGGCTCCATCAGGCTGAACATTTCGATATCGGTCTGATCCTGGCTGGCATCCACACGGCCTGGCGTAAACGGCACATGAATATTCACGCCAGCAGCTTCCGCCGCTTTTTCGACACCAACCACACCAGCCAGCACAATGATGTCTGCCAGAGAAGCACGGCGAGAAGATTTATAAATCGCTTCCAGCGCCGGGAGCGCTTTAGCAGCAACAGCGTTCACATCCCAGTCACGCTGAGGTGCCAGAGCCAGACGAGCACCGTTGGCCCCGCCACGCTTATCGCCGCCGCGGAAGGTGGAAGCCGATGCCCACGCAACAGACACCAGTTCGCTCACAGAAAGCCCGGAGTGCGCAATTTCTGCCTTCAGAACGTCGATATCTTCTGCGGTTGGGTTAAAGAACGCCTGTGGCAGCGGATCCTGCCAAATCAGATCTTCTTTCGGCACTTCTGGCCCGATGTAACGCGCTTTTGGCCCCATATCGCGGTGAGTCAGTTTGTACCACGCGCGAGCGAAGGCTTCGTTAAAGGCTTGTGGATCGTTGAGGAAACGACGAGAGATTTTCTCGAAGTCCGGGTCAAAACGCAGTGTCAGGTCGGTAACGAGCATCGTTGGCTTACGTTTTTTGGACGGGTCGAACGGATCAGGAATGATTTCCGGCGCATCCACCGCTTCAAACTGAATTGCACCTGCCGGGCTGCGAGTCTGCACCCACTCATATTTGAACAGGTTCTCGAAGAAGTAGTTGCTCCACTGAGTTGGCGTTTGAGTCCATACCACTTCCAGACCAGAAGTGATGGCATCTGCACCGACACCGCTGCCGTGCGTGCTTGCCCAACCGAGGCCTTGTGCTTCAATTGGGGCCGCTTCCGGGTCAGCGCCCACGTGGGTTGCTTCGCCCGCACCGTGAGTTTTCCCTAATGTATGACCACCGGCGATGAGCGCGACGGTTTCTTCGTCGTTCATGCCCATGTTGCCGAAGGTGGCACGAATGGCGGCCGCCGCAGACAGTGGTTCACCGCTGGCGTTTGGCCCTTCCGGGTTCACATAAATCAGGCCCATTTCGGTAGCGGCTAACGGACGTTTAGCCAACTCTTCCGGATCACGGTGTTTCAGCCAGGTCGTTTCATCGCCCCAGTTGACGTCCATATCCGGTTCCCAAACGTCTTCACGCCCGGCACCAAAACCGAAGGTACGGAAGCCGGAGTTTTCCAGCGCCACGTTACCCGCCAAAATGAACAGGTCGGCCCAGGAGATTTTCTGGCCGTATTTCTGTTTGATAGGCCACAGCAGGCGACGTGCTTTATCCAGGCTGACGTTGTCTGGCCAGGAGTTCAGCGGAGCAAAACGCTGCTGACCACGCCCTGCGCCACCACGCCCATCGACAGAACGATAGGTCCCGGCACCGTGCCACGCCATTCGAATAAACAGGCCAGCGTAGCTGCCCCAGTCGGCAGGCCACCATGGCTGCGAATCAGTCAGCAGAGCTCTGAGATCGCCTTTCAGGGCGGAATAATCTAATTTGCTGAATTCTTTACGGTAATCAAAATCTTCGCCCAGTGGATTAGAGCGATTGGAGTGCTGATTGAGGAGATCGACGCGAAGTTGTTTTGGCCACCAGTCTCGGCTGCTGGTCCCTGCGCCTGCGCTTTCGTCATGGCTGCCCTGATGGAATGGGCACTTTGCTGCGGATAACGTGTTGTGATCGTTTTCTTGATTGCTCATCTTCCTGCTCCCTTCAGTGTTTTAATACCAGGATATACAGCTCTGCAGATAAGTTATAGATGATAAAATCTACAGATTTGATAGTTCTTTCCTTCTGGCCATGAACACCATAACAAATGTTGTTCATAGAAATGTCGACGAGTCCGTAAACTTTCACCAATAAGCCTGGATTATGCAGGGGAATGAGGTCAATGATCTGTCAGCGTTTTTTCGTAAATCATTCCGGAGAGGTGAAGTAATGGATCAAAACGACAGCACCATCACCCGAATCGTTACGTCATTGCTGTCTTCAGTGGACGCATTGAAGACTTGCTACTTTGCGCACGAAAACGGCACGGTGCCGCCGCTGGCATTCCAGGTCGATTTCCCGAGGCTTGAAATTGTGTTGAAGGGTGAAATTTGCGACGGGCCATTCAGCCTTAACGCTCACGATTTGCTGTATGTGCCAGCAGGTAGCTGGAACTGTCCGCAGTGGGAGAAACCCGCCACCACGCTCAGTATTTTATTTGGCAAACAACAGCTTGGTTTTAGCGTGCAGCACTGGGATGGGCAGCAGCTCCAGAACGTGATGAAACAGCACGTGGCGCGTCGTGGCCCGCGCGTGGGTTCTTTTTTATTGCAGGCGCTGAATGAAATTCGCATGCAGCCGCAGAATAACAACACCGCAAAGATGATTGTGATGAGCCTGCTGAGCCACTGCGCCGACCTGTTAAGCAGCCAGATTCAGACCGCGTCGCGCAGCCAGGCGCTGTTCGAGGCGATTCGCGATCATATTGATGCGAATTATGCCGACGCCCTGAGCCGGGACTCCGTCGCCCACGCGTTTTATATTTCGCCCAATTATCTGTCGCACCTGTTCAATAAAAGCGGTGCCTTAGGCTTTAACGAATATCTGAACCACACCCGGCTCGAAAAAGCCAAAGCGCTGCTCAAAGGGTACGACCTGAAAGTGAAGGAAGTGGCGCATGCCTGCGGCTTCACCGACAGTAACTATTTCTGCCGACTGTTTCGCAAAAACACCGACCGTTCGCCGTCGGAATATCGGCGGCAGTATCACAGCCAGTTGTCGATTAAAGAGTGATATGAGTGTGTTGCGGGGCCGAAAGCAGTTTGCGCACCGCGCTCATCACTTTTTGCGGTTCACGTAAGAAAGTATTGATGCCTGAGCGAACGTACCGTGCGCCGCCAAATCGCTCTTCGCCGCTCAAATCGATGTCGGTTATCAGCAGCACCACATCGGCTCGTGAGATATCTTCGAGGCTCAGCGCATTTTCAATCCCAAGTGCGCCCTGAGTTTCAATTTTGACGGTCCATTTTTCCTGCTGGCAAAGCTTCTCCAGACGCTCTGCCGCCATGTAAGTGTGGGCCACGCCGCTAACGCACGCCGTCACCGCCACCAGAAATCTTCCGCCCGTTCCCGTCACGTTATCCTCCTACCGTTACCTGAAAACCCTCTGCTTCTGCTTTGCCACGAACGCGAGCAATGTCTTCCGCCGTCGGCGGCACACACGTTTTCATCGCCCATTCGCCGCCCAGCAATCGGTATTTTGGTTCGCCGTACTGGTGAAAGGGAAGCAAATGCAGCTCTCGTATGCCTGTCGGGGCTAAAAAAGCCAGCACGCGTCGCACATTTTCGTCTTCCAGAGTGAACCCCGGAATCAACGGAAGACGCGGAATGACGTTGATCCCCTCTTTCACCAGCGCTAAAAAATTCTCCTGCACGCGTGGCTGATTCATTTTCACTACCGCCTGAGCGCGCGCAGGCTCCATTATTTTTAGATCGAAGAGCACTTCGTCGCACTGCTGAGCCAAAGGCAGCAGGCGACTCAAGGGTCCATCACCCGCCGTCTCGATCGCGGTATGCAAACCCGCCCTGCGTAATCTTTTGAGAAAGCGAGTCGCGAACCCCGCCTGCATTAACACTTCGCCGCCCGAAAGCGTGATTCCCCCGCCGGAAGTGCGATAAAAAACCTCGTCTTTCAGCACCTCACGCTCAAGTTGCTCCAGCGTCACATCCCGACCGATACGTTCAAATGCCCCCGAAGGGCATTCATCTGCATCACGCAAACAGGGCGCACAGTGCAGGCATTTACTCTCGCGACGCACCGTTTGAATAGCAGGTGAAAGAGATTCCGGATTGGCGCACCAGGGGCAACGGTGCGGACAGCCTTTGAAAAAAACCACCGTGCGGATCCCCTGCCCGTCGTTCAGGGAGTAGCGCTGAATATTGAAAATGCGCGCCGTGTCAGCGCGCGTCTCCAGCCCCTCACAATTGATGCGCGGTGCGGCGGATAATGTCATCCTGGATCTCCTTCGACAGCTCGACAAAGAAGGCGCTGTAACCCGCCACACGCACCACCAGCCCGGCGAAATCTTGTGGTCGCGCCTGCGCTTCACGCAAGGTATCGGCATTCACCACGTTAAACTGGATGTGCTGCAATTTCAGTTTGGTGAAAGCCCGCAGGAAATCAGCCAGTTTATTCAGCCCGGCATCACCTTCCAGCGTCGCGGGTGTGAATTTCACATTCAATAATGTGCCGTTAGACAACAACGTGTTATCCAGCTTACTCACCGATTTCAGCACGGCGGTTGGCCCCTGCATGTCCTGCCCGAGCATCGGTGACAAACCACCGTCGGCCAGTTGCTCGCCCGCGTAGCGCCCGTCTGGCGTTGCGCCGACCACCGCGCCCAACGGCACATGAGCAGACACAGTGTACGACCCTGGCGTAAATTGCCCTCCGCGCGGATTACGGTATTTTTCCACTTCTTTGCAGTAGTAACGCAGCAAATCGGCGCTGATGTTGTCCACTTCGTCGATATCGTTGCCGTACTTCTCAAAGCGGTTGATCAGTCTGGCGCGAATTTTCTCGCCTTCTGGCGTCGCAAAGTTGGCTTTCAGCACCGCCAGCAGCTCATCGAAACTCAGCCTTTGCTGATCAAACACCATGCCTTTCAGGGCATGCAGAGAATCACTGAGGTTGGCGATGCCAATCCCTTGTACGCCTGAGAAATTGTAACGAGCGCCGCCTTCGGTGATGTCTTTCCCGTTCTCCAGACAATCGCTGATAAACGACGACAGCAACGGCACCGGTGCCCAGTCGCGATGACCGATATCGCAGATATTGCTGCCTTCAGCCATCAGTGAAATGAAGTGGCTGGTCTTCGCCCTGATTTTTTCCAGCAGCGACTCCCAGCTGATGCCCGCATTGCCTTCGTTTTCCTGCAAAACAATTTCCATGACTTTCAGCAGGTTAAACATCGCAATATCATGCAGCCCGTAGGTTTTTCCGGGAATAGAAAGCTCCACGCAGCCCACGACGGAATAATCACGCGCATCTTCCAGCGAAACTCCGCGATTCAGGAACGCCGGGACGATCACTTCATCGTTAAAAATCTGCGGAATGCCTGTGCCCAGACGAATGGTTTCTGCCGTTTTGCGTAAGAACGGCCCATCAATCAGCTCATTCACGCGCACGCCCAGGTTTGGCTGCGGCAGACGGACATTCTGATAGGCATCCAGACAAAGGAAAGAGAGGATATTTACCGCGCTGCGGCCGTTTTCCGTCTGCCCGCCAAGCAGGGCGGTGTAGCCAGTCGGGAAGCCCGCGAAATAGCGCGCGCTGCTGGTTGAGCGCAGCAGCACCACGTCGTTGCACTTCACCCACAGCGATTCAAGCATCTCGCGCAGGAAAGCAGAGTCTTCGCCCTGGCTCAGCGAGGCCTGATAAAAAGGCAGCATGTACTGATCGAAGCGCCCGATGGAGAGCGAACTCGCATTCGACTCATACTGCAAAATCACGTTCATGTACCAGAACAGCTGACACGCCTGCCAGAACGTCTTCGGCTTGTGTTCTGCGTTATGGCGTGAAATCTCAGCCATTTGGCGCAATTCTTCCGCCCGTTTCGCGTCCTGACACTCAAGCGCCATCGCATCGGCAAGCACGGCATAGCGCAGAATATGACGCTGCGAGGCTTCCAGCAGTAGCAACGCGGCAGCATAAAAATCATTATCCTGCTCGCGCTGACAGAGCGTTTTCAGCTCGGCCACCAGCGCACCCAAGCCATTCTCCAGCAGGCGTGGGTAATCGATGATGATGTGCCCTTGCCCCTTGTCGGTCTGGTTGATGCTAAAGATTTGCGTCGCGACCGCCGCTTTGACCTCATCCGACATTCTGGCGTTGATGAAATCCTTCATCGACCGTTTTTCCCAGTAAGGGAAAAGCTCTTCGCGATAGATTCGTTTGTCGTCTTCGCTGATCGCAAACTTGTCTTGCGGGCGGCTTGAAAACTGATCCAGCTCCTTCAGCAGCCAGTACGGGTCCATTTCCGGTGACATAATGCCAGCGCGCGGCTGCACGGTTCGGTTCCCGGCAATCAGCTCCTCATCACGAATCGCTATCTCCACCTTATCCAGAATATGCGCCGTCGCTTTGGCTCTGCGCAGGACAACCGGCTCGCCTTCCGTCTGCCGATGGCTTTCGGTATACAGCAGCGCGCGCTCAAGGGAAATTTCACGGGGTCTGGCAAACAGGGCGTCTTTCAGGCGTTGAATGCGATTCGTCATGGGGCACTCCTTTTTGAGTTCAGGCGGCCCGCCCAAACAGAAGCGGGCCGGTGTGCTAAGCGGTTTGCGTCAGGTGGGATTCAATCTTGTTCATGATGGCGTCGGCGCGTTTTACCGCATCGCTGATGTTGACGCGGACAATCGTTTTGCCCTGAAAACGCTCTTCAAATTTGATGCCGATATCTTTGGTGAGGATAACCATGTCAGCGGCTGCCACCTCTTCCGCCGTCAGGGTATTTTCCTGGCCAATCGAGCCCTGCGTTTCTACTTTGACCTGCCAGCCTTTGGCTTTCGCCGCGGCTTCCAGCGCTTCCGCAGCCATGTAGGTGTGAGCGACCCCGGATGGACAAGCCGTTACTGCGATAATTGAAATCATGGTCATTCCCTCTTAGTTAATCTCGAAATCCAAATCCAGGTCGTCTTCTTTCTCAACAACCGGTTTTTGCTGTTTACGTGCCAGGCTTTTCAGGACGTTGACGCTAACAGCCGTCACCACAGCGCCCACCGCAACCGCCGCGATATACCCCAACTTGCCATCGACCACCGGCAGCACAATCAGCCCGCCCCAGCCCGCATAACATTGCGCGCCGATGACCGCAGCGGTAACCGCGCCGCACGCAGAACCCAGCATGATGGAGGGGATGACGCGCAATGGGTCGGCGGCGGCAAACGGGATTGCGCCTTCGGTCACGCCCACGCAGCCCATGACCAGTGCCGCTTTTCCGGCTTCTCGTTCTTCCGCGCTGAAGTTATTGCGCTTAATCAGCGTTGCCAGCCCCAGCCCAAGCGGCGGGACACAAATCGCGACAGCAGCAATCGCCACCACCGTATAAACGCCCTGCGCCACACAGATAAGCATGAAAGCGTAAGCCACTTTGTTGACTGGCCCGCCCATGTCGAACGCCAGCATCAGGCCCATCACAATCGCCAGCACAACAATGCTGCCTTGCTGCATTCCTTGCAGCCAACTGGTGAGGCTGTGAGTCAACGCGCCAACCGGTTCGCCCAGGCCCCACATCATGATCCCGGCGGTAACAAAGGTGCCAATAATCGGGATCACAAAGATGGGCATGACCGAGCGCAGGACTTTCGGCACGGGAATGCGCTTGAGATAGAAGACGACGATCCCGCCGATAATCCCGGCGATAATCGCGCCGAAGAAGCCTGCGCCAAAACTGTTGCCGACCCAGGCGCCAATGGCGCAAGGAGCCAACGCCGAGCGTTCCGCAATGGAGTAACCGATGTAAGCAGCCAGGAAAGGCACCATCAGGGTTAGCCCCGCCACGCCAATATCAAACAGCTTTTTCAGGTTGGGATCTGTTGCGGCATCCGGTACCGCGCCTTTGCCATACAGCATGACAGACACCGCGAGCAGAATGCCTCCGGCGACCACGAACGGGATCATATGCGACACGCCGGTCATTAAATGCTGACGGGTGTTTTTGAGGATGTGCACCAACTCTTTCATTTGCTGCTCCCGGGCCATTGGCCCATCTCCATAACGTTGTTGGGGCCACAATAGGCAATCGACGGCACAACAGACAGTGGACAAAAAGGCCATTTACTGGACTTTTGTAATGTCTGATGAAAAATGCGATCGCTCTCAAAGAGTTGAGCAGTTCAGCCAAAAGTGCGGATTACCTGCGACCTGTGAGCGATGTCGCATTTCAACAGGGATAATACATTTATCCAGTTTTTAGCCGTTTTGTCAGATAGCCCCTGCCCTTTTCCCCGCTCTATGCTGTCGCCAGACCCTATTTGAATTGAGGAGAAAGGCCATGGCCCAGGTTGTGGAATTTATCTGTACCTTGCCCAACGGTGTGCACGCTCGCCCGGCAAGCCTGGTGGAAACGCTGTGCAACACCTTCTCATCGGCGATTGAGTGGCACAATTTACGCAGCGAGCGCAGCGGTAACGCCAAGAGTGCGCTGGCGATTATCGGCACTGACACCCTCACCGGAGACAGCTGTCAGATACGTATTGAAGGGCCAGACGAGGCCTGCGCCCAACAAAAGCTCAGCGCCTGGTTTCGCGATGAATTTCCTCACTGTGATGCACCGCTGGAACACGCAAGCGAACAGGAAATGGATGCCCTGCCGGAATCGTTGACTCATCTGAACCCAACGCTGATTCGCGCCCGCTCTGTTTGCAGCGGCAGCGCAGGCGGCGTGTTGACGGCCATCACCGCGCTGAATCTCGGTGCGCTCAGCAATCTGCCCGCCACGTTGTCTCAGGAGCAAGAGCAAGCCGCGCTGGATAATGGGCTAACCTTGCTGGTCAAAACCCTGGCGCTGCGCCAACTGGACAGCGACAGCACCACCAGCGCTATTCTTGACGCCCATCGCTCACTGGCAACGGACACCAGTCTGCGTCAGCATCTTCTGGAGGGCATCACTGAAGGGTTGAGCTGCGCCGAAGCCATCATTCGCAGCGCCCGGCACTTCAGCGAAACCTTTGCGCAGTCCAGCAGCAGCTATTTGCAGGAACGCGTACTGGATGTGACCGATGTCTGTTATCAGCTGCTGCAACAGATCTACGGCGAAGCCCGCTTCCCGGCTCCGGGCCAGCTCACTCAACCGTCCATTTGCATGGCCGACGAACTGACGCCAGGCCAGTTTCTGGAGCTCGATAAAAGCCTGCTGAAAGGGTTGATTCTGCAAAGTGGCGGCACGACTTCTCACACCGTGATCCTCGCTCGCTCCTTCAATATTCCGACGCTGGTTGGCGTGGATATTCCTGCCCTTTCACGCTGGCAAAATCAGCCTGTCTGGCTCGACGGAAATACCGGTGCCGTCGCTGTAGAACCGACACCGGCCATTAACCGCTATTACCAGCAGGAAGCCCGTGTTCAGGCTGCGCTGCGTGAACAGCAAAGTGTGTGGCTGGAAAAAGAGGCCAGAAGTGCGGATGGACTACGCCTGGAAGTGGCCGCCAATATCGCCCACGCCGTGGAAGCGCAGGCCGCTTTTGGTAACGGTGCTGAGGCGGTCGGTTTGTTCCGCACGGAAATGCTGTACATGGACAGAACCAGCGCACCTTCCGAAGATGAGCTGTACAACATTTTCTGTCAGGCGCTGGAGTCCGCAACCGGACGTAGCATCATCGTGCGTACCATGGATATCGGCGGCGACAAACCGGTGGATTACCTCAAGATTCCCGCAGAAAACAACCCGTTCCTGGGCTATCGCGCAGTGCGCATTTATGAAGAGTACGCCGCGCTGTTTACGACTCAGCTTCGCTCGATCCTGCGTGCCTCTGCTCACGGCAAACTGAAGATCATGATCCCGATGATCTCCTCGATGGAAGAGATCTTATGGGTGAAAGAAAAACTCGCCGAAGCCAAACAGCAATTACGCAGCGCCCAAATCCCGTTTGATGAAAAAATTCCTCTCGGCATCATGCTGGAGGTGCCGTCGGTGATGTTCATCATCGACCAGTGTTGCGAGGAGATAGACTTCTTCAGCATCGGCAGCAACGACCTGACGCAATACCTGCTGGCGGTCGATCGCGATAACGCCAAAGTCACGCGCCACTACAACAGCCTGAACCCGGCGTTTTTACGCGCGCTGGATTTTGCGGTGCAGGCCGTTCATCGCCAGGGAAAATGGATTGGCCTGTGCGGCGAACTGGGGGCGAAAGGTTCCGTGCTTCCCCTGCTGGTCGGGCTCGGGCTGGATGAAATCAGCATGAGCGCGCCTGCCATTCCTGCCACAAAAGCGCGTCTGGCGCAGCTCGACAGCCGTGCCTGCCGTCAGTTGCTCAATCAGGCGATGGCCTGTCGTACTTCACTGGAAGTGGAGCATTTGCTGGCACAATTCCGCATGACGCAACATGACGCGCCGCTGATCGCCGCCAACTGCATCTCGCTTGATAACGACTGGCAAAGCAAAGAAGAAGTGCTCAAAGGCATGACCGACAACCTGCTGCTGGCCGGACGCTGCCGCTACCCTCGTAAGCTGGAAGCCGATCTCTGGGCACGCGAAGCGGTGTTTTCGACAGGCCTTGGCTTCAGTTTTGCCATCCCGCACAGCAAATCAGAGCACATCGAACAATCCACGATCAGCTTGGCGCGCCTGCCGAAACCGGTGCAATGGGGCGAAGAAGAAGCGCAGTTCATCATCATGCTGACGCTGAATAAGCACGCCGCAGGCGATCAACACATGCGTATTTTCTCACGACTGGCCCGCCGCATCATGCACGCGGAATTTCGCGATGCGCTGGTTAACGCGGCTTCACCAGAAGCAATCGCCAGCCTGCTGCAACACGAACTGGAACTCTGACCTAAGGAACCCTCATGGAACTGTATCTCGATACCGCAAATGTCGCCGAAGTCCGTCGTCTGGCCCGTATTTATCCGATTGCAGGCGTCACCACCAACCCGAGCATTATTGCCGCTGGAAAAACCGCGCTGTGGGAAGTGCTCCCACAGTTACAGGAAGCCATTGGTCCACAGGGCAAACTCTTTGCCCAAACGATGAGCCGCACCGCGGAGGGCATGGTGGATGAAGCAAAACGCCTGGCTAATTTTCTGCCCGACATCGTGGTCAAAATTCCGGTGACGGCGGAAGGGCTGGCGGCCATCAAACAGTTAAAAAGTGAAGGTATTCCGACACTCGGCACTGCCGTTTATAGCGCCTCGCAAGGATTACTCGCCGCACTTGCTGGGGCTGAATATGTCGCGCCGTATGTTAACCGTGTGGATGCCCAGGGCGGCGACGGCATCCAGACAGTGCGGGAACTGCAAGCGCTGCTGGAACTGC
Organism: Scandinavium sp. NPDC088450; assembly: GCF_044900545.1. Lineage (NCBI taxonomy): Bacteria > Pseudomonadati > Pseudomonadota > Gammaproteobacteria > Enterobacterales > Enterobacteriaceae > Scandinavium > Scandinavium sp. NPDC088450. The sequence goes on from NZ_JBJDNI010000012.1 coordinate 27,440, forward strand.
ACGCTCCGCAAAGCAAAGTGCTGGCGGCCAGTTTTAAAACGCCGCGTCAGGCGCTGGATTGCCTGCTCGCCGGGTGCGAAGCAATCACCCTTCCCTTAGACGTAGCGCAACAAATGCTCGGCACGCCCGCAGTAGAGTCAGCTATTGAGAAGTTTGAGCAGGACTGGAACAACGCATTTGGCAATCTCAACCTTTAAGGAGTGATGTATGGACAGGATTATTCAATCGCCAGGCAAATATATCCAGGGTGCAGATGTTCTCACCCGCCTCGGTGACTATCTCAAGCCGATGGCTGAACGCTGGCTCATCGTGGGCGATAAATTTGTGCTCGGTTTCGCTGAGAAGACGCTGCGCAAAAGTATCGACGAGAGCGGCTTAGCGGCTGATATCGTGCCGTTCAATGGCGAATGCTCGCAAAATGAAATCAATCGCTTACGTGACATCGCGGTCAACGCAAAATGCCAGGCCGTGCTGGGCATTGGCGGGGGCAAAACGCTGGATACCGCTAAAGCGCTGGCACACTTTATGAATGTGCCTGTCGCCATCGCGCCAACCATCGCCTCAACCGATGCGCCCTGCAGCGCACTTTCCGTCATCTATACCGACGAGGGCGAATTCGACAGGTACCTGATGCTCCCACACAATCCAAACCTGGTGATTGTCGACACCAAAGTGGTGGCTGGCGCACCTGCACGTTTGCTGGCGGCGGGCATTGGTGATGCGCTGGCAACGTGGTTTGAAGCACGTGCCTGTTCACGCAGTGGCGCAACCACCATGGCAGGCGGGCGCTGCACTCAGGCCGCGCTGGCGCTGGCGGAACTGTGCTACAACACGCTGCTGGAAGAAGGTGAAAAAGCCATGCTGGCGGCGGAGAAACATGTGGTGACGCCTGCGCTTGAACGCGTGATTGAAGCGAATACCTATCTCAGCGGCGTCGGCTTTGAAAGCGGCGGCCTGGCGGCAGCTCACGCGGTGCATAACGGCTTAACCGCCATTCCGGATGCGCACCATTATTACCACGGCGAAAAAGTCGCGTTCGGTACGCTCACGCAACTGGTGCTGGAAAACGCGCCGCAGGAAGAGATCGAAACTGTCGCCGCGCTTTGCTACGCCATCGGCCTGCCCATCACCCTGGCACAGCTGGATATTCAAAATGATGTGCAGGAAAAAATGCGCATTGTGGCGGAAGCGGCGTGCGCACCGGGTGAAACCATCCACAGCATGCCGGGTGGCGTGACTGTTGACCAGGTTTATGCGGCGCTGCTGGTGGCCGATAAATTCGGCCAGCAGTGTTTACTGCACTGGGAATAACGTCTGATTGCCGGACGGCGCTGCGCTTGCACCGGCCTACACAGGTTCGTAGGTCGGGTTAGCGCAGCGCCACCCGACATTTTTTTGAGTTATACCGCAGGACGCACACCGAGTGTGTGGCAAATCGCGTAACTCATTTCTGCGCGGTTCAGGGTATAGAAGTGGAAATCCTTCACCCCTTCGCGGCTGAGAATTTTCACCATGTCCATCGCGATGTTCGCGCCGACGAGTTTGCGAGTTTCTGCATCATCATCCAGCCCGTTAAACATTTGCGCCATCCACGCAGGAATGCGGACGTTGGTCATATCAGCGAATTTCTTCGCCTGTTTGAAGTTGGAGACCGGCAGAATGCCCGGAATAATTTCCACATCAATGCCGGTCGCTGCACAGCGATCGCGGAAACGCAGGTAGCTTTCCACGTCGAAGAAGAATTGGGTGATCGCGCGATTTGCCCCGGCATCGATTTTACGTTTCAGATTCAGCAAATCGGCCTGCGCGCTTTTCGCTTCCGGGTGCACTTCAGGATAAGCGGCAACCGAAATATCGAAATCACCCACATCCTTCAGCAAGCTCACCAGATCGGCCGCGTACATATCCGGCTTACCGCTGCCCGGAGGCAAATCACCGCGCAGGGCGACGATATGGCGAATACCGTTATTCCAGTAATCCTGGGCAATGGTACGCAGCTCTTCGCGCGAGGCATCGATGCAGGTCAGATGCGGAGCGGCTTCGAGACCCGTTCTGTCTTTAATCCCTTTGATGATGCTGTGCGTACGGTCGCGCTCACCTGAATTCGCGCCGTAGGTGACGGAAACGAATTTCGGTTTCAGGCTGCTCAGCCTGTCGATAGAGGACCACAGGGTCTGCTCCATTTCACTGGTGCGCGGCGGGAAAAACTCAAAGGAAACGTTAATCTGGCCTACTTCTGCCAGGCTCTGATTCAGGGCTTCCCGCTGGTTGGCGTGAAAAAAGCTCATACCTTACCTCTGTCTGTCGCTTTGGAGTTGCTGATGTTTGTTGTTATGTGAACTTCTATACGTTTAGACGTCCAGATGTAAAAATGACGGAAAAGCCGCAGGACGTCAACAGAAAAAACACCGGAAGGGGTGAGGAATATTCAGCGAAGATGAAAAAAGTTCATGATGGGGGGAAGTGCGGCCTGATGCCCTCTCCCCCGGCCCCTCTCCCACAGGGCGAGGGGAGAAGCAGAGTTCCCTCTCCCTTGAGGGAGAGGGTTAGGGAGAGGGGGAAAAGCCGAGGAAACTACAGAAGCTGAGCCAGACGATTGATATCGGACTGAATCGCCCCGGCGGTCACATCACGGCCCGCACCCGGCCCGCGGATAACCAGCGGGTTGTCGCGATACCAGCGGCTTTCAATCGCGAAGACGTTATCGCAGGGCAGCAGTGCCGCCAGGGGATGCTCAGGACGAACCGCTTCCACGCCAACACGTGCTTTGCCGTTGGCATCGAAACGGGCGACATAGCGCAGCACCAGACCCATTTCCTGCGCGGCTTCCAGGCGCTGGATCATCTGCTCGTTGAGCTCATCGCCATTCTCAAAGAAATGGTCGATGGAGCCTTCTTCGCAATGCGACGGCACCAGGGATTCGACGCGTACCTGATCCGGTTCGATGTCATAACCCGCTTCACGCGCCAGGATAACCAGCTTGCGCATCACATCTTTGCCTGAAAGGTCGACGCGTGGGTCTGGCTCGGTCAGCCCTTGCTGCCAGGCCTGATCCACCAGTTCGGTGAACGGCACCGTGCCGTCAAACTGCAGGAACAACCAGGAAAGCGTGCCCGAGAAAATCCCGCTGATGGCCAGAATCGAGTCGCCACTTTCACGCAGGTCGCGCACGGTATGGTTGACCGGCAAGCCCGCGCCTACAGTGGCGTTGTACAGCCAGCGACGCCCTGTTTTTTCAAACGCATCGTGGATCTGGCGGTACTTGTCGCTGGTGCTGGCACCGGCGAGTTTGTTGGCGCTGATCACATGGAAACCGTGGCTGGCGAAATCAAGATACTGATCGGCGAGCTGTTCGCTTGCCGTCACGTCCAGCACCACCAAATCGTCATACGGATGAGCGCGCATCCACAGGAACAGCGATTCTTCATCCTGCTCGACGGCTTCATCGTTGAAGAATGCCAGCGCGCGACTGGCATCCAGACCTTCGTAATTCAACAGGCTGCGACGACTGTCCACCACGCCCGCCAGAACGAACTCAAACCCTGTACGCGCGGAAAGCGTGCTTTGCTCGCGGGCAAACAACTCAAGCCAGCGAGAACCGATGTTGCCCTTGCCGAACAACACCAGGCCGATACGTTTTTCGGCACGGAAAATGGACTGATGCAGGCCCTGAATCAGGCTTTCTGTCGGCCCGGTACGCAAGATGGCAACCAGGCTGATGCCTTCTTCAGACTGCCAGGTGAACTCCACTGGCTGACCTTTTAACTGCTGCCAGAAACGGTGGCAATGCAGTGGATTGCGGGTCACACCCGCCCCGACCATCGCTACCAGCGCCAGACCCTGACGCAAACGCAGTTCGCCTGGCAGGCCAGCTTCATCCAGCAGCTTCAGCGCGCTGTCCACCACTTCAGCGGTATAGCAGAATTGCAGCAGATGACGGTCAGTATGGACGCCAACCGCCAGCGGGCGAACCTGCGCACGTTTAAGCACTAAATCAATTTCTTTGTGCGCCAGTTTGAAATCCTGCCCGGCAGGCACAACAAACTCAATCAGGCAAACATCATCATGGCTGGTGACAATACGTGCCCCAGTGCCAGAGGCCAGTACGCGCTCAATACGGGTTGAGCCCTGATCCGGGGTGTAGCTACAGCGCAGTTGCAGGTCGATATCACTGCCGGAAACAGGTTGAAGAGTACGGGCATGCAGAACCGGTGCCGCCAGACGTGCCAGCTCGCTGGCTTCATCAAGACGCAGCAGTGGCAGCAGACACGCATCTTTCACTTTACGCGGGTCGGCGCTGTAAACACCGGCCACATCACTCCAGATGGTGACGCGGGAAACGCCCGCCAGTGCGCCAATCTGCGTGGCGGAATAGTCAGAACCATTACGGCCCAGCAGGACTGTTTCACCCGCGTTATCGCGGCTGATAAATCCAGTCACCACCAGACGTTTGTTCGGATGCTGCGCCATCAATTGCTGGAGCAGTGGGAATGAGAGGCCTTCATCCACCTGGGGTTGGGCGGCGCGTTCTGCACGCAAGAAGGAACGGGCATCAAGCCAGGCAGCATCCAGCCCTTGTTGTTGCAGAACAGCCGCCATCAGACGGGCCGACCACACTTCACCGTGGCCCACCACTTCGGCATACACGGCATCGGTAATGCCCGCATCGAGAAGTGCCGCCAGACGCTCAAGATCCTGAATAAAACCGGCAATCATGCTGTCGGCAACGTCGGCAGGCAGCAGGCCGGTAATCAGTTCAATCTGGTAACGACGCAGCGACTGCTGAACCTGATGCGCAGAAAGGCGGTCGGTCTGGCTGAGCTTCAGCCAGCTGATCAACTGGTTGGTGGTGCTGCCTGCGGCGGAAACAACCATCATGTCTTCAGGCTGCGAGTGCTCAGCCATAATCCCTGCCACACGCAGGTAACATTTCGCATCCGCCAGACTGCTGCCACCAAACTTATGCAGTTGACGACCTTTCGCCCCTGCCTGCGCTATCACACTCATGTTTACCCCTCGTTTGCTGCCCGGAACCCATTTTCCAGGTCGGCAATTAAATCTTCGCTATCTTCAATACCGGTCGAAATACGCAGTAGCGTTTCGGAGATCCCTGCCGCTGCGCGCGCTTCTGGTGCCATGCCCGCATGGGTCATGGTCGCCGCGTGGGAAATCAGGCTTTCCACGCCGCCTAAAGATTCTGCCAGTGTGAACAACGACAGCCCGCTCAGGAAGCGGCGCAGGGTGTTCTCATCGCCGTCCAGTTCAAAACTGAGCATCGCCCCAAAGCCTTTTTGCTGACGAGCGGCAATCTCGTGGCCCTGGTTTTCCGGCAGAGAAGGATGATACAGCTTTTTCACCAGCGGTTGCTGCTTCAGGAACTCAACAATGGCCGTTGCGTTACGCTGCGCCACTTCCATACGCGGGCTGAGCGTACGCAGACCACGCAGCAGCAGGTAGCTGTCGAACGCGCTGCCGGTGACGCCAATATTATTCGCCCACCATGCCAGCTCAGTGACAGTGTCAGGATCTTTCGCAATCACCACGCCCGCGACCACATCGGAATGGCCGTTCAGGTATTTGGTGCAGGAATGCAGAACCAAATCGGCCCCAAGCGCCAGTGGGTTTTGCAGCGCCGGGCTCAGGAAGGTGTTATCCACCACGCTGATGGCACCAGCCGCACGCGCCAGTTCGCAGATTTTCGCAATATCCACGACGCGCAACAATGGGTTACTTGGGCTTTCTACCAGCACCAGCTTCGGTTTTTCTGCCAGCGCCGCTTTCAGCGCCTGCTCGTTACCTTGATCGACAAACAGCACGCGGTAGCAACCGCGCTTTGCAAGGCTATCGAACAGGCGATAGCTGCCGCCGTAACAGTCGTGTGGTGCCACCAGCAAATCGCCAGGCTTCAGATAAACCGTCGTCACCAGATGAATGGCTGACATGCCGGTATTGGTCAGCACCGCGCCCGCGCCACCTTCCAGTTCCGCCAGCGCACGCTGCACGACATCACGAGTCGGGTTGCCGCGACGGGAATAGTCATGAGCGCGGGGCTCATTGAATCCGGTGAAGTTATAGGTACTGGAGAGGTGAATCGGGGGGACAACGCAGCCATATTGCTCGTCATCATTTAACCCGCTACGCACTGCGATGGTGGCTTGTTTACGCGTCATGGTGAATCGTTCCTGGCTTTGGCGATGAAAAGTCAGGCCCCAGAGTAACCACTGCCACAATAGACGTCAATACATCTGGACATCTAAACTTCTTTGCGTATAGATTGAGCAATCGGTGAATAGCCGTTAAAATCATCCGTATTAGCGCACATTAGAAAAGGCTTTGCTGATGTCATGGTCACATCACTAAGGTAAACTGTGCGGGATTATGGTCGGGCGAGCGCTCAGACCTTTTATTAATGATTAGAGGAAAGGTATCTCATGGCTGAATGGAGCGGCGAATATATCAGCCCCTACGCTGAGCACGGTAAGAAGAGTGAACAAGTCAAAAAAATTACGGTGTCCATTCCCCTGAAGGTGCTGAAGATCCTCACCGACGAACGTACCCGTCGCCAGGTGAACAACCTGCGCCACGCCACCAACAGCGAACTGCTGTGCGAAGCGTTTCTGCATGCCTTCACCGGCCAGCCACTGCCGAACGATGAAGATCTGCGTAAAGAGCGTAGTGACGAAATTCCGGAAGAGGCGAAAGTGATCATGCGTGAGCTGGGTATCGACCCGGATACGTGGGAATACTAAGCCGACGAGCTCTGCTGTTCAGTCCCGCTGAGCGTACTCAGCGGGATACTTTCTTAGAAGTTATACCCCAACCCAACACGGTATCTCGTCTGACGATCGTCAGTGGTGGTGGTGTTATAGCCTGATGATACATTACCGACTTCAACAAACGGCACCCACGAATCAATGTTATAGGCGACGCGGAAATTATATTCGTAGTCTTCTTTTTTGTTGTTGTACAGGTCCTCGTTATCGGCAAACTTATAAATGCCATTAAGTTCAAACATCCAGTTATTGATGTTATAACCCAACCATGCCTCAGGGCGATACACCGTGCGGTCATCTTTTCCATCAGCATTACGGCGCGTATATTCTGTGCGGTAACGGAAAGCAGTCCACCAGTTGTCATTAATATTGTATTGCACGCGAAGATACGGTTTATATATTGCCATATCATCGCCCATTTCCACGGCAACACCCGGCTGCCAGATAAATCCTTGCCAGGTAAATTGATAGCTTGCCGTGTATTCGTTACTGTTCGCTTCCATATTATTAAGCGCATCATTAGATTGCGCATTATCAGAACGCGAGACAGCTTCCACCGCTACACCAAAGCCCGTGCCAAAACGGTGTGACATGTACACACGATCATAGTTACGTCCGTCGTCGTAATATTCATGTCGATAATCAACATAACCCGCCTGAGCGGCACAGGATATTAGCGGAACCAGTAATAAAGCGCGCGTAAATTTCATTATATTCCCTCAGAGAACGGCTTCAAAAAACCATTGCGTCGCAATCCATGTCCGGAAAAGGACTACCCGCGAGATGGAAAGACACTGAATGTAAAAACGGTGTCACTCACGTCGAACTTTATTTTTTTGGGATAATGCAAACCTTTTAAATTCTGCCGTTAAAAAAGCAGAACTGGCAAAATAGAAAAGGTGTTAAGGATCGTTATCGCAACGGGGATAATACTGTAGATGAGGAGCCTGAATTTATCTCTGAGAATATATTGATGTTTTAATAAAGAAGTAACAGGAACCGATAATCGTATTGCGGACACAAAAAAACCGCCCGCAGGCGGTTTTTTCTGGCAACAAGATAACTTATTTTGCGCCTGGGATGCTGAAACGCTTGTTGAAGCGGTCAACACGGCCACCGGTAGCAACGTCACGCTGCTTGCCAGTGTAGAACGGGTGGCATTTGCCGCACACGTCCAGGTTCAGATCGTGACCCGCGGTAGAGCGGATTTTGATCACATTACCGCAAGAGCAGTTTGCAGTAATTTCTTCGTATTTCGGGTGAATATCTTTTTTCATGGGAGAACCTCAGTTAAGGCCGCGTCGCTCTTCCAGCCCTAACGCCAGACACCACGCGATGTTGATAGTATAGTTTTTGATACCGCATAAAGCGCATCAAAGGCCGCGAATCATACAGAATTTGACCACGGGTTGCAATCTGATCCGCGCTCCCTGAGTAACAATGTGTATACTATCCCACCCTTTTTCAAGTCAGGAAGAGCTGATGCCCGTCGCACACGTTGCCCTGCCCGTTCCGCTTCCCCGCACCTTTGACTATCTGTTGCCCGACGGCATCAGTGCCAAAGCCGGGTGTCGCGTTCGCGTGCCGTTTGGGAAACAACAGGAACGCGTCGGCATTGTGGTCTCCGTCAGCGACGTAAGCGAACTGCCGCTGAATGAGCTGAAAAGTGTCATTGAAGTGCTGGACGTTGAGCCGGTGTACACGCCGACCGTCTGGCGCATGTTGCTGTGGGCCGCAGACTATTACCATCATCCTGTTGGCGATGTGTTATTTCATGCCTTGCCTATCTTGCTGCGTCAGGGGAAACCCGCCAGCGCGACGCCGCTCTGGTACTGGTTTGCCACTGAGCAAGGCCAGGCTGTTGATATCAGTACCTTAAAAAGATCGGCTAAGCAGCAGCAGGCGCTCGCCGCGCTGCGCCAGGGCAAAATCTGGCGTCATCAGGTTGCTGAACTTGAATTCAACGACGCCGCGCTGCAAGGCCTGCGCAAAAAAGGCTACTGCGAACTGGCCAGCGCCGCGCCGATCATAACCGACTGGCGAGACGGTTATGCCGTGACGGGCGAACGCCTTCGCCTGAACACGGAACAGGCCACCGCCGTGGGCGCAATACATAGCGCTTCGGGCAGCTTCTCTGCCTGGCTGCTGGCGGGCGTGACCGGCTCGGGTAAAACTGAAGTTTATCTGAGCGTTCTGGAAAACGTGCTGGCGCAAGGCAAACAGGCGCTGGTGATGGTGCCGGAAATCGGCCTGACGCCACAGACCATCGCCCGTTTTCGCGAACGCTTTACTGCTCCAGTCGAAGTGCTGCACTCCGCACTGAACGACAGCGAGCGGCTCGCTGTATGGCTGAAGGCCAAAAACGGCGAAGCGGCGATTGTGATTGGCACACGTTCTTCCTTATTTACACCGTTCAACAATCTCGGCGTGATCGTTATCGACGAAGAACATGACAGTTCCTACAAGCAGCAGGAAGGCTGGCGCTACCATGCCCGCGACCTGGCGGTGTGGCGTGCGCATAACGAGCAAATCCCCATTATTCTGGGCTCCGCAACACCGGCGCTGGAAACACTGCATAACGTTCGTCAGGGTAAATACCATCAGCTCAAACTGACCAAACGCGCGGGTAACGCCCGTCCGGCCAATCAGCATGTGCTGGATTTAAAAAGCCAACAGCTTCAGGCGGGTTTGTCGCCTGCGCTTATCGGCAGGATGCGTCAGCATTTACAGGCAGACAACCAGGTCATTCTGTTTCTGAACCGTCGCGGTTATGCACCTGCCCTGCTGTGCCATGAATGTGGCTGGATTGCCGAATGTCCACGCTGCGACAGCTATTACACCCTTCACCAGACACATCGCCATTTGCGCTGCCACCACTGTGACAGCCAGCGCCCTATTCCGCGCCAGTGTCCATCCTGCGGCTCAACGCATCTGGTGCCGGTGGGATTAGGCACAGAGCAGCTCGAAGAAGCGCTTTCACCGCTGTTTCCGGACGTACCCATTTCACGAATCGACCGCGATACCACCAGTCGCAAAGGTGCGCTGGAACAGTATCTGGCCGAAGTGCATCGGGGTGGCGCAAGAATTTTAATTGGCACCCAGATGCTGGCCAAAGGCCACCATTTCCCGGATGTCACCCTGGTCGCGCTGCTGGATGTGGACGGGGCGCTGTTCTCTGCGGATTTCCGCTCCGCCGAGCGCTTTGCCCAGCTTTACACGCAGGTGTCTGGCCGTGCGGGTCGGGCAGGTAAGCAAGGTGAAGTCATTTTGCAGACTCACCATCCTGAGCATCCTCTGCTGCAAACGTTGCTTCACCAGGGCTATGACGCCTTTGCCCAACAGGCTTTGGCAGAACGCCAGACACTGCAATTGCCGCCATGGACCAGCCATGTGCTGATTCGCGCGGAAGATCACAATAATCAGGATGCACCGCTGTTTTTACAGCAGTTGCGAAACCTGATTCAGGCCAGCCCATTGACGGACGATAAGCTCTGGTTACTCGGCCCGGTGCCTGCACTGGCACCAAAACGTGGCGGACGCTGGCGCTGGCAAATCGTGCTGCAACACCCATCACGCCTGCGTTTGCAGCACATTGTTAGCGGCGCCATGGCGCTCATCAATACCCTGCCCGCCTCACGAAAAGTGAAATGGGTGCTGGACGTCGATCCGATTGAAGGTTAGCCCTGGCGCTGCGAGGGAGATCGAAAAATTCAACTTCGGTCACAATTTTCATGAAATTTCTGTAACTCCCCTGACTGACTCTCTGATAAAAAAGAGGTTGTTGTCAGAGACAGCGGAAGTCTCTGCCCCCGTCAGCGAGGAGAACCCAGGTGAAGTCCAATAAAGAGGTTGTTGCGGCAACCATGAAGGATGTGGCTCAGAAAGCGAATGTCTCTACGGCAACCGTTTCCCGGGCATTGATGAACCCCGATAAAGTCTCCCAGGCGACGCGTAACAAAGTGGAACAGGCGGCGCTGGAAGTGGGTTATCTTCCTCAGGCTCTGGGGCGCAACATGAAGCGCAACGAGTCGAGAACCATTCTGGTGATAGTGCCGGACATCTGCGATCCTTTCTTTAGTGAGATTATCCGTGGCATCGAAATCACGGCGGCCGGGCAAGGCTATCTGGTGTTGATTGGTGACTGTGCGCACCAGAATCAGCAAGAAAAGACCTTTATTGACCTCATTATCACCAAACAAATCGACGGCATGCTGCTGCTGGGCTCCCGCCTGCCGTTTGACGCCAGCATCGAAGAGCAACGGAATCTGCCACCGATGGTGATGGCCAATGAATTTGCGCCAGAGCTGGAACTGCCGACGGTCCACATCGACAACCTTACCGCCTCGTTTAATGCCGTAAATTATCTGCATGAGCTGGGCCATGAGCGCATTGGCTGTATTGCCGGGCCGGAAGAGATGCCGCTGTGCCACTACCGTCTGCAAGGCTACGTCCAGGCCCTGCGCCGCAGTGGAATTACCGTTGATCCGCATTACATTGCGCGCGGCAACTTTACGTACGAAGCCGGGGCCAATGCGCTGGAACAACTCCTGGATCTGCCCCAACCGCCAACAGCGATTTTCTGCCACAGCGATATTATGGCGCTTGGCGCAATGTCTCTCGCAAAACGCCGCGGCCTGAAAATCCCTGAGGATTTATCGATAATTGGCTTTGATAACATCTCTTTAGCCGAGTTTTGCGACCCACCACTGACCACCGTTTCACAGCCTCGCTTTGAAATCGGCCGTGAAGCCATGCTGCTGTTGCTCGATCAACTGAGCGGTCAGAATGTGAGTAGCGGCTCACGCTTACTCGACTGTGAACTGGTCCTTCGCGGTAGTACTGCTAAAAATAGGCCTTAAACTAAACGGCTTTCGGACTCTCGCTTCTGGTCAAAGCCCCGTCGCTTAAGTAACATGGCGGACTGACGAACGAATAAATACAGCGAAACGATAGTGGCACAACGAGATTATGTACGCCGCAGCCAACCGGCTCCTTCGCGGCGCAAAAAGAGTCCTTCAAGGAACTCACGGAAGAAGCAAAGTAGCTTTCCTGCTGTTTCACCAGCGATGGTCGCTATTGCTGCGGCTGTGCTGGTCGCCTTTATTGGCGGTCTGTACTTTATTACCCATCACAAGAAAGAAGAAGCTGAGGCTCTCACGGGTCGTCAGGTGACAGGCAATGGCCTGCCGCCGAAGCCTGAGGAACGCTGGCGTTACATCAAAGAGCTGGAAAGTCGCCAGCCTGGCGTACGTGCGCCCACTGAGCCGTCTGCGGGTGGCGAAGTGCAGAACGCGAATCAGCTTACCGACGAACAGCGCCAGTTGCTGGCACAAATGCAGGCCGATATGCGCCAGCAGCCAACGCAGCTGACGGAAGTGCCGTGGAACGAGCAGACACCAGCCCAGCGTCAGCAAACGCTGCAACGCCAGCGTCTGGCGCAACAGCAAGCTCAGCAGCAGCAAGTTCAGCAACAACAGTGGTCGCAGTCTCAGCCAGTACAGGCTCCGCGCACGCAACCGCGTGTGAGCGAACAGCCTTATCAAGCGCCACAGCAGGCTCGTACCACTCAGAGCCAACCTGCTCAGCAACATCAGGCGCCGCCAAAGCAGAGCGCTCAGCAGCCCTATCAGGATTTGTTGCAGACGCCAGCGCACACGGCTGCCAGCCAGCCAAAAACTCAGCAGGCTGCCCCAGTCACGCGTGAACCAGAACCTGCTAAACAGACAGCCGAGAAAAAAGACGATCGTCGTTGGATGATTCAGTGCGGTTCCTTTAAAGGTGCCGATCAGGCCGAAACCGTGCGTGCCCAGCTCGCCTTTGAAGGTTTCGATTCCCACATCACCACCAATAATGGCTGGAATCGCGTGGTCATTGGCCCGGTGAAAGGCAAAGAGAATGCCGATGGCACCATCTCGCGCCTGAAGGTTGCCGGCCACTCAAACTGCATTCGTCTCGCCTCCGGGGGTTGAAACCCCCAAAATCCCCCCCATCTATAATTGCAATCTGCCCCGCATAGCGTGCGGGGCCTGTATTCTGCTTTACACCCAGGGGGTCCGCTCGTGACAACAATAGTTAGTGTTCGCCGTAACGGTCATGTCGTTATTGCCGGTGATGGTCAGGCAACGCTTGGCAACACCGTGATGAAAGGCAACGTGAAAAAAGTCCGCCGTTTGTATAACGATAAAGTGATCGCCGGCTTTGCGGGCGGTACCGCCGATGCCTTCACGCTGTTCGAACTGTTCGAGCGTAAGCTTGAAATGCACCAGGGCCATCTGGTGAAAGCCGCTGTGGAGCTCGCCAAAGACTGGCGTACCGACCGTATGCTGCGCAAACTCGAAGCGCTGCTGGCCGTCGCCGATGAAAATGCCTCACTCATCATCACCGGTAACGGTGACGTGGTGCAGCCCGAAAATGATTTGATTGCCATTGGTTCCGGTGGCCCTTATGCGCAGGCTGCTGCCCGGGCGCTGCTGGAAAACAGTGACCTCGGTGCCCGCGAAATCGCGGAGAAAGCGTTGGATATTGCAGGCGACATCTGCATCTACACCAACCACTTCCACACCATCGAAGAATTACCTTCTAAAGCGTAAGGATCTCCCATGTCTGAAATGACCCCACGCGAGATTGTCAGCGAACTCGACAAACACATTATCGGCCAGGACGCCGCCAAGCGTTCTGTGGCTATCGCCCTGCGTAACCGCTGGCGCCGCATGCAGCTCGACGAAGAGCTGCGTCACGAAGTCACCCCGAAAAACATTCTGATGATTGGCCCAACCGGTGTCGGTAAAACCGAAATCGCCCGTCGTCTGGCCAAACTCGCCAACGCGCCGTTTATCAAAGTGGAAGCCACCAAGTTCACTGAAGTGGGCTACGTCGGTAAAGAAGTGGATTCCATTATCCGCGACCTGACCGATGCCGCCGTGAAAATGGTGCGCATGCAGTCCATCGACAAGAACCGCTATCGTGCGGAAGAGATGGCGGAAGAGCGCATTCTCGATGTGCTTATCCCTCCAGCGAAAAACAACTGGGGCCAGGCTGAACAGCCGCAGGAGCCGTCTGCTGCTCGTCAGGCATTCCGCAAAAAACTGCGTGAAGGCCAACTGGACGACAAAGAGATCGAAATCGATCTTGCGGCGGCACCGATGGGCGTTGAAATCATGGCACCTCCTGGTATGGAAGAGATGACCAGCCAGCTGCAGTCCATGTTCCAGAACCTTGGCGGCCAGAAACAGAAACCGCGTAAGCTGAAAATCAAAGACGCGATGAAGCTGCTGATTGAAGAAGAAGCGGCGAAGCTGGTGAACCCGGAAGAGCTGAAGCAGGATGCCATCGACGCCGTTGAGCAGCACGGCATCGTGTTCATCGACGAAATCGACAAAATCTGTAAGCGCGGCGGTAACTCCTCCGGCCCGGACGTGTCACGCGAAGGTGTTCAGCGCGACCTGCTGCCGTTAGTGGAAGGCTGCACCGTTTCCACTAAGCACGGGATGGTCAAAACCGACCACATTCTGTTTATCGCTTCTGGTGCCTTCCAGGTTGCCAGCCCGTCAGATCTGATCCCGGAACTGCAGGGTCGTCTGCCGATTCGCGTTGAGCTGAAAGCGCTCACCACCGAAGACTTTGAACGTATTCTGACCGAACCGAACGCCTCTGTGACCGTACAGTACAAAGCGCTGATGGCCACTGAAGGGGTAACGATTGAGTTCACCGAAAGTGGTATTAAACGTATTGCACAAGCCGCCTGGCAGGTTAACGAATCCACCGAAAATATCGGTGCGCGCCGCCTGCACACCGTGCTTGAGCGCCTGATGGAAGACATCTCCTACGACGCCAGTGAACGTCAGGGTGAGTCCTTTACCATTGATGCGGAGTATGTGAGTAAACATCTCGATGCGTTGGTGGCAGATGAAGATCTGAGCCGTTTTATCCTATAATCCCGGTAATTGCATTTTCATCACTGTTGATGGGGGCTCTTGGCCCCCATTTTTATTGGCTGGAACAATGACTGAACAATCACTGAGTCGTACCCAGGCCTGGCTGGAAAGCCTGCGCCCGAAAACGTTACCTCTGGCCTTTGCCGCCATTGTCGTCGGAACCGCGCTTGCCTGGTGGCAAGGGCACTTCAATCCTCTCGTGGCGCTGTTAGCGCTGGTGACGGCGGGTTTATTGCAAATTCTCTCCAATCTGGCGAATGACTACGGCGATGCCGTGAAAGGCAGCGATAAGCCTGACCGCATTGGGCCACTGCGCGGCATGCAGAAAGGGGTGATTACACAGGAGCAAATGAAGCGCGCGCTGATCGTGACCGTGCTGCTGATTTGTGTCTCGGGTATCGCACTGCTGATGGCCTCCTATCAGACGATGCAGGATTTTATCGGCTTTATGGTGCTGGGGGCGGTCTCCATCATTGCGGCCATTACCTACACCGTGGGCACACGTCCTTACGGCTACATCGGCCTGGGCGATATCTCGGTGCTGATTTTCTTCGGCTGGCTGAGCGTGATGGGGAGCTGGTATCTACAGGCTCATACGCTGGAAGCGGTGACCTTCTTGCCTGCCACCGCCTGCGGATTGCTGGCGACGGCAGTGTTGAACATCAATAACCTGCGCGACATCAACAGTGACCGCGAGAACGGCAAGAACACGCTCGCGGTACGCCTTGGGCCAGTCACTGCCCGTCGCTATCACACCTGCCTGCTGATGGGCGCGCTGCTATGCCTGGCACTGTTTAACCTGCTGGCTCTGCACAGTTTGTGGGGTTGGTTGTTTATTCTGGCCGCACCGTTGCTGGTCAAACAGGCGCGATTTGTCCTGACGCATCACGACCCGGTGGATATGCGCCCAATGCTGGAACGCACCGTAAAAGGCGCTCTGCTGACTAACCTTTTGTTTGTGGTTGGCATTGTCCTGAGCCGCGCTTTCGCTTAACTGACAAATATCAATTAACAATTGATGATTTTGCCAACAGTGCGATTCGCACGATATACTGAAAAAACTCGCAGCAACTGAGCGTTAAACCCATGAAATACGATACATCCGAGCTTTGCGACATCTATCAAGAAGATGTCAATGTCGTTGAACCGCTGTTCTCCAACTTCGGGGGACGGTCGTCGTTTGGTGGACAAATTATCACGGTGAAATGTTTCGAGGATAACGGGTTGCTGTACGATATGCTCGAACAGAACGGTCGTGGCCGCATCCTGCTCGTGGATGGGGGTGGCTCCGTACGCCGCGCACTGATTGATGCCGACCTGGCAAAACTCGCGGTGCAAAACGAGTGGGAAGGCATTGTGGTGTATGGTGCCGTCCGTCAGGTGGATGACTTAGAAGAGCTGGATATCGGCATTCAGGCGATGGCGGCAATTCCGGTTGGTGCAGCGGGAGAAGGCATTGGCGAAAGCGACGTACGTGTCAATTTCGGCGGCGTGACGTTCTTCTCCGGCGATCACCTGTATGCCGACAACACGGGCATCATCCTGTCGGAAGACGCACTCGATATTGAGTAATCCCGACGCGTTCGGCATAAAAAAGCCTTCTCAGTGAGAAGGCTTTTTCGTTTCAGTCGTCTTACTGAATTTTGCCGAGGAAATCGCGCTTACCTAGCGGCACTCCAGCCTGACGCAAAATGCCGTAAGCGGTGGTGCTGTGGAAATAGAAATTCGGCACCGCGAACTGGAACACGTAGCTGCTGGCGGTGAAATGCAGTTGATGCTCACGAGCCTGAACCATAATCGGGCGCGCATCATCGCCAGCCAGTTTTGTATCATCAACACTTTTCAGGAAAGCCACGGTGGCGGCAATACGTTCCTGTAGCTGCGCGAAAGTGCTTTCATTATCTTCATTCACCGGCGCTTCAACGTCCGCCAGACGGGCAATCGCGCGCTTCGCCATATCGCAGGTAACCTGCACCTGGCGTTTCAGCGGGAACATATCGTCAGCCAGTTTTGCTTCCAGCAATTCGGTTTCCTGAATGCCCTGCTCTTTTGCCCACTCGGCACTTTTCGCCAGAACGGCATCCAGGCTTACCAGCCCGTGAATAAACTGCGCTTTGGTTTCGCTATACAGTGACATTGTCAGTTTCCTAAATGATATCAAACGAGTATCGGATTATTGTTGTCGAAAACACACTGAGAGTAACCTCAGGCAACGTCAAAGCATAGGGCGGAATGTGCGCGGTAACTGTGATGCAGAAACAAAAAAATCCGTAACCCCGAAGGATTACGGATTGTCATCACCTTTTACCGGCTGCGCTTAGTACAGCTTTTTGGCGCAATCCAGCAGGTCGGTTTTGAATGGACGCTTCATGTTTTCAATGGCGTCGATAATGTCGTGGTGAACCAGTTTCTCGTTCTGGATCCCGACACAACGGCCACCGAAGCCCGCCAGCAGCACTTCAATCGCATAAGCGCCCATACGGGACGCCAGGATGCGGTCGTAAGGAACCGGGGAACCACCGCGCTGAATGTGACCCAGAACGGTCGCACGGGTTTCGCGCTTGGTTTCGGTTTCAATGAATTTTGCCAGCTCGTCGACGTCGCACATGTGCTCAGTGATCGCCACGATGGCGTGTTTTTTACCTTTAGCGATACCCGCTTTGATTTCAGCCACCAGATCTTCACGGCTGAATTCGACTTCTGGCACAACCACAAACTCACAGCCGCCAGCGATGGCTGCCGCCAGGGTCAGGTCGCCGCAGTAACGGCCCATCACTTCAACGATGGAGATACGCTGGTGCGAAGAAGAGGTATCGCGCAGACGGTCAATCGCTTCAACCACTGTGCCCAGCGCGGTGAAGTAACCGATGGTGTAGTCGGTGCCTTTGATGTCGTTATCAATGGTGCCCGGCAGACCCACGCAAGGGAAGCCCATTTCGGTCAGGCGTTTTGCACCCATGTAGGAGCCGTCACCGCCGATAACCACCAGTGCGTCGAGACCGCGTTTTTTCATGTTCTCGATAGCCACAGCACGAATGTGTTCTTCGCGGAATTCCGGGAAACGCGCAGAACCCAGGAAGGTACCGCCGCGGTTGATCATGTCGGACACGCTGTAACGGTCAAGCTGAACCATCCTGTCTTCATACAGACCGAGGTAGCCATCGTAAATACCCATGACTTCCAGACCTTCCGACAGCGCGGCACGAACCACACCACGGATTGCTGCGTTCATGCCCGGCGCATCACCGCCGCTTGTCAACACACCGATTTTCTTAATCATGACTACCTCTGAACTTAGGAATGCTAAAAATAATTCTGTTGCCCGAAGCGCCTCCCTCATACAGGGAGAAGATCGACTCTATGAGAGATAGTATATCAGGCGCTTCGTGCTGAATTGATTCAGGTCAGGCCAAATGGCGGTAATTTAGACAAAAAATGCCGATCCGACCCACATTTTTACAACGAATTACGAAAGTCCAAAAAGCCCTGTCGTCCTGCCGGAACAACCGAGCACGGGTCCTGATGAATAATCACATCCGAACCCGGAAAGCGTAACAATAGAGCCTGCTCAACCTGTTCAGCCACTAAGTGCGCCTGAAACAACGGCAGGTTATCTTCCATTTCTAAATGAATCTGAATAAAGCGGGTCGGCCCTGACTGCCGCGTTCGAAGGTCATGCGCACCGCTCACACCTGGCCAGGCGCTCACGATGTTAATGATTTCTTGTCGTTCTTCATCGGGCAGTGCTCTGTCCAGCAGTGACTGAACCGCCTCATACCCCATGCGCAATGCACTGTATAAAATATAGATGCCAATCCCCAATGCAAACAATGCATCCGCGCGATGCCAGCCGTACCATGCCAGCGCCAGCGCAATCAGAATGGCCCCGTTCATCATAACATCAGACTGATAATGAAGCATATCAGCGCGCACCGCCTGGCTTTGCGTCTTGCGCACAACCCAACGCTGGAAGGTGACGAGGATCATGGTGCTAATCAGCGCGATAACGGTCACCACCATCCCCACGCCCGGATCGCGCATCGGTTCTGGCGTCACCAGGTGCTGGATGCCGGTTAAAAACAGGAACAGCGCCGAGCCGGAAATAAACATGCTCTGCGCCAGCGCCGCCAGTGATTCCGCTTTGCCATGCCCAAACGTATGTTCTTCATCTGCGGGTTGCAGCGAATAGCGCACCACCAGCAGGTTCGTTAACGACGCGGCGATATCCACCAGGGAGTCGACCAACGCCGCCAGAATACTGACGGAACCGGTGTACCACCACGCAAAAATTTTAATCAAAAGTAACACCGATGCCATGACAGTGGCGGCCAGTGCCGCACGGCTGACTAATCGGCCATAGGTTTGATTCATAAACACTCCTGCAATCTCTTGCGGGTAGTATAGCGGAATGTGATGTGAGTCAGTGGCGTGAATAACAGGCAAAAAAACCCCCACATCATGTGGGGGAAGACAGGGATGGTGAAGGTATTCCGCACGTAACAAACTGAAATAAAAGGATTTATTCTAATTTTCGTCTACATTTTGACTACACTTCGACAAAGAAGCAGCCAGGCGCACCGCGCTTGGCTGTTTGGTTTTTGAGCACCATCGACAATAATACCCGCCTCAATTCGGAGGGTCTCCGCAAAGGATAAGTTTCTTAATATCAAATCTGTCACCCGCGATGACATTCTGGCAGCGCACCG
Source organism: Scandinavium sp. NPDC088450 (assembly GCF_044900545.1). Lineage (NCBI taxonomy): Bacteria > Pseudomonadati > Pseudomonadota > Gammaproteobacteria > Enterobacterales > Enterobacteriaceae > Scandinavium > Scandinavium sp. NPDC088450. The sequence goes on from NZ_JBJDNI010000012.1 coordinate 46,853, forward strand.
CGTGCCACCGCAACTGATGGGGGCCATGCCAGATGGTAATGGTTCATTTGATGACGTAGAGAAGGCCGCGCGCGTGTTCGCTATCAATGAACTGATGCCCGAAATGGAAGCGCTGAAGCATGTAAACGACTGGCTAGGGGAGGAGGTGATCCATCAAAAAAAGGGCTGCTTTTATTGTGCGATTTTGCGCATCATTGTGCATTGCGATTTGATGTGAATAAGCAAAAAAAGAACCGCAGTTGCGGCTCAATTTAATATCTCAATGAAGCGGTTTTTTATGCAAAACTTGCGAGGATTTGTTCTCGAATAGAAGGCTTCATAGTCAGCCCACGCTCAAGGAAAAATTGAAAATGCGTTAAGGCTTGTTGCTTATTGAGAAGCCCTCGGCGAACTGCTTCTTGAAGAAGCCCGCCATGTCGTGCCGCTTTTACACCGCGTTCACCACATGTTTTGTAAACCGCATTATCCGCCGAAAGGCATGTTGCTTCATGTATTCTCGCATTAACAACACAGCTTATGTCCGCATACTTCAGCGCCCGCCTACGAGTCTTAATCTCAGCCATTTCAACATAATGCTCAGGTTCATAGTCATTAGTGAAATTATATGGAAGCTGAAGCCTTGCAAGCTCCTCTTGGACATCCAGATTGTATTTAGCTTTTAGCTCCTCACATACATAGGGATCTATCCACACTCCTCCCGGATAAACTTGCCAGATAAGCCCTAAACATCCACCTTCGTAAAAGTCAGATAACACATTCGTGTCGATAACACATCTGGGACATTCAAACGGCATCCTCTCCGGCCTCCTGTTCGTCGTACCATTCATCCAGAAGACTACTGAGAGCTTTTCTATCCAGTTCTAAGAGTTCAGATATGAAGGTTTCCGACGCGGAACCGGCTTCCCATGCTTTACGTGACAATACGGTTAAACGGCCTTTGTAATTCAGGGCTTCTCTAATGGGGTTCGGTTCATACCTCATCCAACCTTTACGATTGGCAGTTGCCCATAGATACCTAGTGTTTTGTTGATTAACTAACTTGCATTTACTAAGGCGGTCAATGATGCAAGTAGCCGAAACTCTAAATATGCTTTTCAGCCTTAGAACAGTTTCTTCATACGCCCAGCCACCACCCTGCATGACAAACTGTTTTCTCAATGCGCTTTCTGGCACCAAGAAACAAGCGGCAAAGTGGTTAGCAACCTTCTCCTCTGGTGAAGTCGTTCTACCTTTGGTTTTATAACTTTTCGCTGGGCCGTCATACTCTTCACGATGGAAGATAAGGTGTGCATATTCATGGCAAATACTGAAAATTTGGCGCTCTACTGAAATACTGCCATGAACATTTACGTAAATTGCAGTGCCGTATTTATTCGAAAACGCAGAAAATCCGAACACCATTCCCTTATCACTTTCCTCGCGATTGAAAGGAATAACACGGATATCAGACGCTTCCAGAATAGCTACAATGTCACCAACACAGGTAGCGTTACCGATACCGAGACGGAAACGCTCTTCCATCGCCTTATCTTCTACCCTTCGTAAGTCCTCTTCTCTGGCAGTGAAGATAGGCATTGAGTTAGGAAGATCTTCTGGCAAATTCGCCTCAGCAGCCTCCTCAATTGCGTTGATATTTTTCAACTTTTCAATCAACTCATTGCGGAGTTTAGCGTCCAACAAATCTGGGCTATCTGCTCGCATTGCAAAACGAAACTCGCCGTCATCTTGATCATAAAAATATCCGATAGGCTTATCGAAAATCTTGCAGAGCATGATGAGTTGAGTAACGCTTGGAACGCCCTGTGCCTGCTCAAACTTACTGTAGGTTTGACGGACAACACCGATCGCATCTGCGACAGTAATTGCGCTCATTCCCGCGTCGTTTCTGGCTTGTACTAAGCGTTCGGCTATACGCTGTTGAATGTTCATATGTCACCTTCGTTTAACAACGGTGGCTCTTCTAAAATGATATAGGTTAATTATTACTAACATTATGGATGTAGAGTCACAAAAATCATAGGTAATATTGTGCTAATTCCATAAAATTCTAACCAAGCGATAAAAACTACTTGAACCCATATTACATACTTTAATATCAATAAATTAACCAAATAAAAGTTTACTTATAAGTTGCTTGAAGCCTGACGCCATCCAGTGCATGTACTACCACCACTGGCTGAGGAAAATCCAGAGATGACATTTCTGGAAAAGGAAGAGATTAGCAGTTTGCTAAATGCATTAGCTGGCGATGCCAGATTGATTGCCCTGTTGGGAATCAGCACCAGTGCGCGTTAGTCTGAATTGGCAACGTTAGAACCTTCTCAGACAGTCAATTGCCGAGTGACTTTCCTGAAGACCAAAAATGGGAAGAAGCGCATCGTTTCAATCTCTGCCGAACTTGAAAAGCTAATCAAAGGAGGCAAGCGCGAAGCTGTTCAAAGTGGACTATGAAAAATTTTGTCTGATCCTGAAAGCAGTAAAATCCGACATACCACCCAACCAGGCAACACATATTCTGCGCCATACCTTCGCGAGTCATTTCATGATGAACGGGGGAAACATTATCGTGTTACAGCAGATTTTAGGACATGCCAGCATTCAGCAAACGATGGTTTACGCGCATCTGTCGCCAGACTATCTGCAAAATGCCGTCTCACTAAATCCGCTCGCCGGTGGCGTATCCCTTTAAGATTGAGTTGCCTCAGAGTGTCCACATTGCGTCCACACTCTGAGTAATTTAAAACGGCTCATGCTGGCTCCAACATCTTGTAAGTTGCTGTTTTAGTTTGAAGTTGTATGTAAGTTATTGATAAAAAAAACCCCCACATCATGTGGGGGAAGACAGGGATGGTGTCTATGGCAAGGAAAACAGGGTTTGTTACTGGTTACTACGGGTACTGCTGCTACTAAACAACAATGACGCTGGGCCTTGCTGCATCCTTGCAACCTCCCGCAGCTGATCCATTCGCTGCTGGTGCTTCTCGTTCAAAACCGCTTGCTGCTCTGGTGTTAACAGGCGATACATCTGGTTGCGAACCCTGGCCATTTCGACCTGGCGGACAACCTGCTCTTGCGCCATTTTTTCTGCCTGAGCGCGGACAGCGGTTTCATCAAAATTTTCTGCGGTGACAAGCTTATGCATTGTCTCCATTTCGCTAACATTAACAGGAGGCTGCTGGCGTCGAGCCTGTTGCATAAGATCCCGCATCTGTTGGCGCTGATGTTCGGTTAAACTTATGCCGTCAAACATATGGCTCTGACTAGTGCTCTGCGTCGCCCCATCATTCGGGTGCCAGTTAACGCCGGTAACGACTTCAGCAGCCTGGCTATTCGCACTTAGCGCCAGTGTTGAGGCCATGACGGCAGCGATAACATTGCGCATCACTTGCTCCCAAAAACTTTTGTTTCGCGATTCAACGAGAGACAGTCTACGATTCAGGCTGCAAACATGCGTCAGGGGGTGTAAAACAACGTAAAGTCATGGATTAGCGAGCCTTGATGACGTAATTTCTGCCTCGGAGGTATTTAATCAATGAATAAAATCCTGTTAGTTGATGATGACCGGGAGCTCACCTCCCTGTTAAAGGAGCTGCTCGACATGGAAGGCTTCAACGTGCTGGTTGCCCATGATGGGGAACAGGCGCTGGCGCTTTTGGATGACAGCATCGACCTGCTTTTGCTCGACGTAATGATGCCGAAGAAAAACGGTATTGATACCCTTAAAGAGCTTCGTCAGACACACCAGACACCGGTCATTATGTTGACCGCACGCGGCAGCGAATTGGATCGCGTACTCGGCCTTGAGCTGGGCGCGGACGACTATCTGCCAAAACCGTTTAACGATCGCGAGCTGGTCGCACGTATTCGTGCAATCTTGCGCCGTTCCCACTGGAGCGAGCAGCAGCAGAGCACCGATAACAGCTCACCAACATTAGAAGTTGATTCCCTGAGCCTGAACCCAGGTCGTCAGGAAGCGAGCTTCGATGGGTCTACGCTCGAACTGACCGGTACCGAGTTCACCCTGCTTTATCTGCTGGCGCAGCATCTCGGCCAGGTGGTCTCGCGTGAACATCTGAGCCAGGAAGTTCTGGGTAAACGCTTAACGCCGTTCGACCGCGCTATCGACATGCATATTTCCAACTTGCGTCGTAAATTGCCGGAGCGTAAAGACGGTCATCCCTGGTTTAAAACCTTACGTGGACGCGGCTATTTGATGGTGTCCGCTTCATGATAGGAAGTTTGACCGCTCGCATCTTTGCCATTTTCTGGTTAACCCTGGCACTGGTGCTGATGCTGGTACTGATGTTGCCCAAGCTCGATTCGCGCCAGATGACAGAACTGCTGGACAGCGAACAACGCCAGGGTCTGATGATTGAACAGCATGTCGCGGCTGAACTGGCGAACGATCCGCCCAATGATTTGATGTGGTGGCGTCGCCTGTTTCGGGCCATCGACAAATGGGCGCCTCCGGGGCAGCGCCTGCTGTTGGTCACCAGCGAAGGCCGCGTGATCGGCGCAGAACGCAACGAAATGCAGATCATTCGTAACTTTATCGGCCAGTCCGATAACTCCGATCATCCGCAGAAAAAACGTTATGGCCGGCTGGAAATGGTTGGTCCTTTCTCCGTCAGAGACGGAGAGGACAACTATCAGCTCTATCTGCTGCGCCCGGCCAATACGTCACAATCCGATTTCATCAACCTGCTGTTTGACCGTCCGCTGCTACTGCTGATTGTCACCATGCTGGTCAGCTCGCCGCTGTTGCTGTGGCTGGCATGGAGTCTGGCAAAACCCGCGCGTAAGTTGAAAAACGCCGCCGATGAAGTGGCTCAGGGTAACCTGCGTCAGCATCCTGAACTGGAATCCGGGCCACAGGAATTTCTGGCGGCTGGCTCCAGCTTTAACCAGATGGTGACCGCGCTGGAAAGAATGATGACAGCCAACCAGCGCCTGCTGTCCGATATCTCCCACGAACTGCGCACGCCACTGACGCGCCTGCAGCTTGGCACCGCCCTGCTGCGCCGCCGCGCCGGGGAAAGCAAGGAACTGGAGCGCATTGAAACAGAAGCACACCGTCTGGACAGCATGATCAACGACCTGCTGGTGATGTCACGCAATCAGGCGAAAAACGCGCTGGTCAGTGAAACGCTGAAGGCGAATCAGCTGTGGGGCGAAGTGCTGGACAACGCGGCTTTTGAAGCGGAACAGATGGGGAAATCGTTCACCGTCGACTATCCGCCAGGCCCATGGCCGCTCTACGGTAACCCGAATGCGCTGGAAAGTGCGTTCGAGAATATCGTTCGCAATGCCCTGCGCTACTCGCACACGAAGATTTCCGTGAGTTTCTCGGTCGATAAAGACGGCATCACCATCAACGTGGATGATGACGGCCCAGGCGTAAGCCCGGAGGACAGAGAGCAAATTTTCCGTCCGTTCTACCGCACAGATGAAGCACGCGATCGCGAGTCCGGCGGCACAGGCCTTGGCCTGGCGATTGTCGAAACCGCCATTCAGCAACATCGAGGCTGGGTGAAAGCAGACGACAGCCCGCTGGGTGGATTACGTTTAACGATGTGGTTGCCGCTTTATAAGCGGGATTGACGAAGTATCCCCTCTCCCTAGCCCTCTCCCAAAGGGAGAGGGGACTTAATTTGCGCTGGTTTTCTCCCTCTCCACGTGGGAGAGGGTCGGGGAGAGGGCATCAGACCGCAGAGAACTACTTCCCCCACAACCGACGTGAATTATCCTCAATCTGCCCCTTAATCCGCCGTTTTTGCATCGTGCGCGTCCAGCTCACCGACAGCCCCGCAGCCGACAGTAAGCGGTGGTACTGCTCGTCGTCGAACGGCAGATGCCAGGCAATTGCCGCAGCGTCATACACCGAGACATCGCTCAGACGCGAAACTAATTCTAGCGGTTGCTCACTGGACACTTTCCCTGCGCTAATCACCCGATACAGCCAGCCGACTTTGCCGCTGTTCTGCATTTGGGAGGACATATCGCTGATGGCAAAATGGTAATTGAGCTTGAAGCAAGGTGAACGCGGCTGCGTGACCTGAATCAACGCCTCACCCCAACAAAAAATATCGCCGATACAGACGTTTTTCTCGGTCAACCCTTCGGTTGACAGATTCTCGCCAAATGCCGGAGCACAGAACAATTCAGCCTGTTCGGGAAAGGCTCTCGCCCACTCGGCGTAATGCTCACGCGGGTAATGGCACAGCGCGCGATCCGGGCCACCGTGGATTTTCTTCTCAGCTTGTTCGTCGCCCACCAGGCCCAGCTCAGTCAGCTCAAGCTCGCCTTCTACCTGCAATTTTGCAATCGCACTTGGGCGGCTGCCTTCATATTCACTGACACGGCCCGTAAACACTTCCACCGGATAATGCATCTTCCCTTCTCCTGCCTCATCACTTAGTCCCCCATTTTTGCACGTTAACTGCGCAAAATGCGACATGCGTAGACCTGTTCATGAAGGATTCATGGTATCCATGAATGAAATTGAAACACCATTTCACTATAAGGAGTCAACGACGTGACCAGCTCTTCCCCTTTCGCGGGCGTTTGGTGCCCCTCGATTACCCCCATGGACAGTGAAGGAAGTCTCGATTTCAACGGACTCGAAAAACATCTCGCTCGCCTGACTGACGCCCGGATCGACGTGATACTGCTGATGGGCAGCATCGGCGAATTTGCTTCGTTCTCGCTTGAGGAACGCCTGACGCTGATTCGCAAGGCACGCGCTATGTCGCCCCTGACGATGGTGGCCAACGTCTCTTCAACTTGCCTCAGCGACGTCTGTCTGATGGCTCAGGAGGCCCATGATGCCGGTTATGAGGCGGTTATGGTATTGCCGCCGTATTATTACGGCCAGACGCCTAATCAGGTGCTCAGCTATTTCCGGGAGATAGGTTCGAAGATGGCGGGCAAATGGTTTGCTTATAACTTCCCCGCCCGCACTGGTTGCGATATCAGCCCAGAGATCGCCGCGAAGTTAGCCGCTGAATTTCCGCAGTTTGCGGGGATTAAGGACACCGTGGATTGCCAGTCGCACACGCGCAACATGATCCTCGCCACTCAGGCCGTTCGCCCCGATTTCGCCGTGCTTTCGGGTTATGACGAATACTTCATTCCCAACCTGATGGCCGGTGGTGCAGGCGTGATTTCGGGTCTGAACAATGTGATGCCCGAACTGTTTGTGCAGGCTCGTGAAGCGTGGAAACAAGGCGATCTTCAGACGCTCATTCATGCCCAGCAAGACATCGGGCGATTCATGGCGATTTATGCCATTGGCGATGACTTCGTGACCACGATTAAAACCGTCGTCTCTCGAAAATTTGGCTATTGCACGCCAGTATCGCGTAACGCGGGCGGCGTACTCAGTGTCGAACAGTTAAGTCAGGTCGATAAGCAGTTTGGTATTCACTAACGCAAAAGGGCCTCATTCGAGGCCCTGAGAGTGATGACAAACCTCTAACGAATGAAGATTTGTCATAGGGTGCCTAATAAGAAACAAGGAAAATCAATTTATTGATTTTCGGCTGATAACCACAAAGAAGGAAAAACCACGCTTTTTCCTTCTTTGTCAGCAGTCTGAAGGGCCTCATTCGAGGCCCTGTTTTTATCTCAACCGGGTTATTTCACCGTGTGGCGAACATCAATCTCAATCGCCGCGGACTTCACTTTACGTGACCAGATTGAGGTAATGATCGGCACCAGAATCGACGTCACGATAACGGATGTCGCCACCAGTGAAGTGGCTGCCGGAGCCATGGGTTTGAAGGCAGGCACCATTTCGGCTATCAACACCGGCGTTGCCACTGCGGCACCCGCCGAGCTGGAAGCCGCAATCCCGGCTGTGCCATCGCCGCCGCCAATCAGCTTATCGGCAATAATCAACGGAATGCCTGTCACCACAATCACCGCCAGGCCAAGCAGAATACCTAACACGCCAGTCTGCGCAATAACGCCCAAATCGATAGTGTTGCCCAAAGCAAACGCGAAGAACGGGATCAGCGTTTGCACCGCTTTACCAAAGAAATCCCGAAGTTCCGGGTCAAGGTTACCCAGCAGGAAGCCCACCAGGAACGGGAGCACAGCGCCGACAAAGACATGCGGTTCAAAAGAGGCAATTCCTGCGGTGCCAAGAATAATCATCGTCATCAGCGGGCCAGATTCCAGCGACATCAGTACAAACGCGCCAGCCTCTTCTTTGGTGCCGTACTGTTGCATGATGGAGGCGTACAAGCCGCCGTTTGTCATATCCATACAGGCCACCAGCGCCAGCGTGGACAACCCGGCGAAGAACCCTGCTTCAACCCCATGTTCAGGAATAATGCGTGAGGCGATGGCGGCGACAACCCACGCCACAGCAATTTTGGTCACGACCAGCGTGCCGGATTTCCGTAGCACCGTCCCGGTCGCGCTGAGCTTGATTGACGCGCCCATGCAGAAGAACCAGACGGCAAGAATCGGGACGGTACCGGTAATCATCCCGTTGGTAAACGAGCCAAAATACTTGCCCGCGTCAGGGGAAAAGGTATGGCACAGCGCGCCCAAAAACAGCGGCACCAGCATCATACCGCCGGGGATTTTTTCAATTGCACGTTTAATTTGCATGTCCACCACCCGTTAGAACGTATTGTTTTTCTGATTTTCTGACGCCTTCCGGAGCGTCGCGGCAGGCAAACAATAGTCCCTGTGGGAAGTGAGAACAGTGATCGCGCAAACAAATTAAAACGCAGTTTTATATTTATGGGATCAATGTTTTTATTTTTGAGCCCGGTCACATCGCCGCGCTTCGCCCATAAAAAAACCCCGCTGAGTTCAGCAGGGTTTTGTTTGCCCGCAGGCAACAACAGGCGTCAATTCGCCTTATTTTTTAGCCGCGAAACGTGCAGCCGCTTCGTCCCAGTTCACCACGTCCCAGAAGGCTTTGATGTAGTCCGGGCGACGGTTCTGGAATTTCAGGTAGTAAGCGTGTTCCCACACATCCAGGCCCAGGATTGGGAAACCGGAGGTGCCAGAAATGGCTTCACCCATCAGCGGGGAATCCTGGTTAGCGGTAGAAACGACAGCCAGTTTGCCGTCTTTCAGAACCAGCCACGCCCAGCCAGAGCCAAAGCGAGTGGCCGCCGCTTTTTCGAACTCTTCTTTGAATTTCTCAACAGAGCCGAAGGTGCTTTCGATTGCCGCTTTCAGGTCGCCCTGCAGGGTGGTACCGGTTTTCAGGCCTTTCCAGAACAGGCTGTGGTTAGCGTGACCGCCGGCGTTGTTACGCAGTGGGCCTTTTTTGTCTGCTGGCAGCTGATCCAGTTTGGTGATCAGCTCTTCAACCGGCAGGTTAGCGAATTCAGGCAGGCTTTCCAGCGCAGCATTGGCGTTGTTCACATAAGCCTGGTGGTGTTTGCTGTGATGGATTTCCATCGTCTGCTTGTCGAAGTGCGGCTCCAGAGCATCGTACGCGTACGGCAGGGATGGCAGTGTATAACTCATATTCATCTCCATTTATCATTGGGCGGCTGAGTGTTAACGCCGCGTAAGCAGTTGGTTCATTATAGTTATTTAAATGATATTGAAAATGTTTATCAATGCCGTAGTTTTAATAAGGTTATAACAATTGGTTATGTGCCTGATTTTGTGAGCCCGCTCAAGGTGAACACGCGCTTTTTGCCAGGTCTGGGCTTTACGCGGCAACGGCCTGAAGGTTAATCAAGTGGCTGATTTTTACACTCATCACCTCAGATGAATGATTCATCGATGTAAAAACGTTGAGGTCTAAAAATGAGTCACGCGATTACGATGGGTATCTTTTGGCATTTGATAGGCGCCGCCAGTGCAGCCTGTTTCTATGCCCCGTTCAAACAAGTTAAAAATTGGTCCTGGGAAACCATGTGGTCCATCGGCGGTATTGTTTCCTGGCTGATTCTGCCGTGGGCGATCAGCGCCATGTTGCTGCCGGATTTCTGGGCTTACTACGGATCGTTCAGCGCCTCCACGCTGCTGCCGGTTTTCCTGTTCGGCGCAATGTGGGGCATCGGCAACATCAACTATGGCCTGACCATGCGCTATCTCGGCATGTCGATGGGCATCGGCATTGCGATTGGTATCACGCTGATTGTCGGCACCCTGATGACGCCAATCCTCAATGGCGAGTTTCACGTTCTGGTCGGCACCGAAGGCGGGCGTATGACGCTGCTCGGCGTGCTGGTTGCCGTTATTGGTGTGGGCATTGTGACCCGCGCGGGGCAGCTCAAAGAACGCAAAATGGGTATCAAGGCCGAAGAGTTCAACCTCAAGAAAGGCCTTATTCTGGCCGTGATGTGCGGGATTTTCTCTGCCGGCATGTCGTTTGCGATGAACGCCGCGAAACCGATGCATGAAGCCGCTGCGGCGCTCGGTGTTGATCCGCTGTACGTCGCCCTGCCAAGCTATGTGGTGATCATGGGTGGCGGTGCCGTTATCAACCTCGGCTTCTGCTTTATCCGCCTGGCCACTAAGTCGAACTTGTCGGTAAAAGCTGACTTCTCGCTGGCAAAACGCATGATCATCGGCAACATTTTGTTCTCCGCACTGGCGGGCCTGATGTGGTATCTGCAGTTCTTCTTCTACGCCTGGGGTCACGCAAGCATTCCGGCGCAGTATGACTACATGAGCTGGATGCTGCACATGAGCTTCTACGTGCTGTGTGGCGGTCTGGTTGGGCTGATTCTGAAAGAGTGGAAGTCGGCAGGTCGTCATCCGGTGGGTGTACTGAGCCTCGGTTGTGTGGTGATTATTATCGCCGCCAACATTGTCGGGCTGGGCATGGCAAGCTGATTACGCCGCGGTTTTGTTACGATGACGCCACTGACCTGGCGTCATCCCCACTTCCCGATTAAACACCACCGAAAAGTAGTTACTGTCCTCAAAGCCGCAGTGCATCGCAATTTCCCCGATCATCAATTCTGAATGCTGCAACAGGTACTGCGCATGACAAATGCGGAGCTGACGCAAATAGTGGTTGATGGTCATCCCGGTTTGCGTCCTGAACTGCTGGCGCAAGGTGCGCTCGCTGCAGGCCTGCTGTTCACAGAATTTATCCAGCATGAAAGGTTTATTCAGGCTGCCCGCCAGCGCGGTAAGCAATTTATCGAGCAGCGCTTCGCTCTCGGTGGCGGCAAGATTGTCGGTAGCATAACGGTGGCGGCGCAGCATCACCACCAGTTGGGCAAACAGCAATTCTGCCATTTCATTCGAGTGTGGGCAGGTTTTATTGCCCTCCTGCTCAAGCGCAGTGATCACCTGCCGGGCCTGTGTCATGCCGTTGCTGCCAATACGCCAGTGAGGAGCCCAGGTCGTGCCGTTCAGGCCAGGAATATGGGCAGCCCAGTCGAGATTCAGGTGAAAGCGATCCGGGCAGTAGATAATATTCTGCAAAACCAGATCGTTAACAGACGCATAAGAGTGTTTGTCTTCCGCACGGATATAAAAAAGATCGCCGCGAGTAATACGATAAGGACGGTCATTGAGGATATGCAGCCCGTTGCCGCGCCAGACAAGAACCAGCTCGCAAAACTCGTGTGTGTGCTCCGCAAAGACATTCTGCGGATAGCGATCGGCCACCGCCACCGCCTGCTGCGGCGAGGCAAAGAAATCAGCCTTTCGGAGAATAAGTGGAGCGGACACGGCGAGACCTCAAACAGCGAATAACATTCTCATTATTAGCTGTTTTTTCACTAAAAAACGGTGACTGGTCTCGCGTTACTGAAGCAGGGTATCTCGTCCCTGGCGAATATCGCGCGGCGACCAATTAAATTCCCGGCGAAAAAGCGTCGAAAAGTGATTACTGTCGCCAAAACCGCAGCGAAAAGCGATATCTGTGACACTTTCGTCACTGTGGCGCAACAGATGACGGGCTTTGGTTAAACGGATGCGATTCAGATAACGCTGAGGCGTCATGCCGGTGTGATGCTTAAGTTGGCGGTGCAGGGTTCGTAACGAGAGCGAAAAGCGGTCTGCAACGCCTTCCCAGCACACATCTTCGGCAAAGTGATCTTCCAGCCATGCCATCAGCAAGTTCAACCGGGCATCATTATTGGTCGCCTCTTCAGCCAGACTTCCTCTGCGCAGCTGCACCAAAAGCTGCATGAACAGAATTTCGCGGTTGGCGATGGCGTGCATGTCATCACTTTCATGCAGATTTTCCATCTGCTGAACAATCAGTCGCACCTGTTGCAGCACTGCCTGATTCACCCGCCAGTGAGACGGATACACGCCGTCCTGCTCCTGCGGCAACAGTTTTTGCAGGCCGGAAAGAAACTGAAACGCATCGGGTGAACGGTACAGAACGTTGGTCAGACAGAGATTGTCTGTGTGCTCATACAAATGGCGGTCATGATCACGAACAAAGCACACCGTTCCCCCGGTAATGGTGTACGGCTGGCCATTAAAAACATGAATACCTGTGCCGTGTTCCACAATCACAATTTCATGAAAATCATGATGATGTTCCGGAAAAGCGGATTGTGGGAGCCGAGGCTCAATCGCCACAGGCGCATGCCCTGTCGGAAAAAAATCCACGCTGTGCAATACGGTCATCGTAGCCCCACCAAATGAGAAAAGTTATCAGGATAATAATCAGCCCCTGACGATCTCACCTTGAATTTTTGACAGCAAAGTGCGCAAACCTTGTCCGTTTTTCAAGAAACGACGGGAAAAATCAGGAAATGCGTTGAGCGTCACACCCGCATGTAACGGGATGATTACTGGAAATTGTGAACCCTCTCACGTTCATCTTTGCTTTCTTGCCAGCGGCCTTTTACGGCTGTCAGTAGTAAGAAGGTAGCCATGGCGGCGCTGTCCCACACTGTCCTTAATAACTATCAGAAGGACCCCCTGCCATGAGTTTTCGCCATTGTGTGGCTGTCGATCTAGGCGCATCCAGCGGACGTGTCATGCTCGCCCGCTACGATCATCAGAAACGAACCCTTGAACTGAACGAAATTCACCGTTTTGTGAATACGCTGCAAAAGATGAACGGTAGCGACTGCTGGGATCTCGACAGCCTGGAAGCCGAAATTCGCTGTGGCCTGAAAAAAGTCTGCGATAACGGCATTCTTATCGACAGCATCGGGATTGATACCTGGGGCGTGGACTACGTGCTGCTGAATAAAGACGGCAAGCGCGTCGGTTTGCCTGTCTCCTATCGCGATAGCCGGACTCAGGGCGTGATGCAACGTGCTGAATCACAGCTTGGCCGTGCAGACATTTACCGTCGCAGCGGCATCCAGTTTTTACCTTTCAACACGCTTTATCAGTTCCGTGCGTTGGTTGAACAACAACCGGAAGACGTGGCGCAGGTCGCACATGCCCTGCTGATCCCCGACTATTTCAGTTTCCGCCTGACCGGGAAAATGAACTGGGAATACACCAACGCCACCACCACCCAGATGGTCAATATCAACACCGATAACTGGGATGGAGACCTGCTCAATTGGGCTGGCGCTTCACGCGATTGGTTTGGCACACCAACGCATCCTGGCAACGTGATTGGTCACTGGATTTGCCCGCAAGGCAATCACATTCCCGTGGTGGCTGTCGCCAGTCACGACACCGCAAGCGCGGTCATTGCCTCACCGCTGGCCGACAAACATGCGGCCTATCTCTCTTCCGGCACCTGGTCGCTAATGGGCTTTGAGAGCAAAACGCCTTGTACCAGCGATATCGCGTTAGCCAACAACATCACCAACGAAGGCGGCGCAGAAGGCCGCTATCGGGTGCTGAAAAATATCATGGGGCTGTGGCTGCTACAGCGCGTGTTGAAAGAACAAAACATCACCGACATCGCGACGCTGATTGCCCTCACTGAGGACATTCCAGCTTGTCGGTTTGTGATTAACCCGAACGACGATCGCTTTATCAACCCGGACAACATGAGCGCCGAAATTCAGGCCGCCTGCCGCGAAAGCCGCCAGCCTGAACCGAAAAACGCAGCAGAACTGGCTCGCTGTATTTTCGACAGCCTCGCGCTGCTGTACGCCCGTGTGCTGCATGAACTTGCCGACCTCCACGGCCAGGCTTTCTCACAGTTACACATCGTGGGTGGCGGCTGCCAGAACGAGCTGCTCAATCAGCTGTGCGCGGATGCCTGCGGGATCACCGTCGTCGCCGGGCCGATTGAAGCCTCGACGCTCGGCAATATCGGCGTGCAGCTGATGACCCTTGATGAACTGAAAGATGTCGACGATTTCCGTCAGTTGGTGCGTGACAACCACGCCCTGACCACTTTTACCCCGAATCCGAACAGTGAGATTGCCCGGTATGTCGCGCAATCTCAGGCACAACAGACAAAGGAGCTTTGCGCATGACCACTCAACTAGAACAAGCCTGGGAACTGGCAAAACAGCGTTATGCCGCCGTGGGTGTCGACGTCGAGGAGGCGCTGCGTCAGCTCGATCGTCTGCCTGTCTCGATGCACTGCTGGCAGGGTGATGACGTTGCCGGGTTTGAAAATCCAGGCGGTGCGCTGACCGGCGGCATCCAGGCTACCGGCAACTATCCAGGCAAAGCACGTAACGCCACAGAACTGCGTGCCGATCTGGAACAGGCGCTGAGCCTGATCCCTGGGCCAAAACGCCTGAACCTGCACGCCATTTATCTTGAGTCTGACAAGGCCGTTGGCCGCGATGAAATCAAACCAGAACACTTCAAAAACTGGGTTGAGTGGGCGAAAGCCAACAAACTGGGCCTCGATTTCAACCCGTCCTGCTTCTCGCATCCCAACAGCGCAGACGGCTTTACCCTTGCTCACGCCAACGATGAGATTCGCCAGTTCTGGATTGACCATTGCAAAGCCAGCCGCCGTGTCTCCGCTTATTTTGGCGAGCAGTTAGGCACGCCGTCAGTGATGAACATCTGGATCCCGGATGGCATGAAAGACCTGACCGTTGACCGTTTCGGGCCACGCCAGCGTCTGATGAACGCGCTGGATGAAATCATCAGCGAGAAACTGAATCCGGCGCATCACATCGATGCCGTGGAAAGCAAACTGTTTGGTATCGGTGCAGAAAGCTACACCGTGGGCTCCAACGAGTTCTACATGGGATACGCCACCAGCCGCCAGACCGCACTGTGTCTGGATGCCGGTCACTTCCACCCAACCGAAGTTATCTCTGACAAAATTTCGGCTGCGATGCTGTTTGTGCCTCGCTTGCTGCTGCACGTGAGCCGTCCAGTTCGCTGGGACAGCGACCACGTGGTGCTGCTGGATGACGAAACGCAGGCGATTGCCAGCGAAATTATCCGCCACGACCTCTTCGATCGCGTCCACATCGGCCTCGATTTCTTTGACGCATCTATCAACCGTATCGCCGCATGGGTCATTGGCACTCGCAATATGAAAAAAGCCCTGCTGCGTGCCCTGCTGGAACCAACTGCAGAACTGCGTCAGCTTGAGCTGGATGGCGACTACACCGCCCGTCTGGCGCTGCTCGAAGAGCAGAAGTGCCTGCCATGGCAAGCCGTTTGGGAAATGTATTGTCAGCGCAATGACACCCCTGCGGGCAGCCAGTGGCTGAACAACGTACGCGCTTATGAGAAAGAGGTTTTAGCGAAGCGCGGGTAATTCCACCCTCTCCCTAACCCTCTCCCTGAGGGAGAGGGGACTGTCCGGTTTCTCCCTCTCCATCAGGGAGAGGGTCGGGGAGAGGGGAATCTTATGAGTAGGCCGGGTTAGCGCAGCGCCACCCGGCAATTTGAAGGAAAGAAAGACTATGCAGACCATTACTGATTCCTGGTTCGCTCAGGGCATGATCAAAGCCACCTCTGATGCCTGGCTGAAAGGCTGGGATGAACGCAACGGCGGCAACCTGACACTGCGCCTTGATGAAGCAGACATCGCCCCTTACGAAGCAGATTTTCACAAGCAGCCACGTTACATCGCGCTGAGCCAGCCGATGCCGCTGCTCGCCAATACGCCGTTTATCGTCACCGGTTCCGGGAAATTCTTCCGTAACGTCCAGCTCGACCCAGCCGCTAACCTCGGTGTGGTGAAAGTGGACAGCGACGGCGCGGGCTACCACATTCTTTGGGGACTGACTCACGAAGCGGTGCCAACCTCTGAACTGCCAGCGCACTTCCTTTCCCATTGCGAACGCATCAAGGCGACCAACGGTAAAGACCGCGTGATCATGCACTGCCACGCGACCAACCTGATCGCCCTGACCTATGTGCTGGAAAACAACGCCAACCTCATCACCCGCAAACTGTGGGAAGGCAGCACCGAGTGTCTGGTGGTGTTCCCGGACGGCGTCGGCATCCTGCCGTGGATGGTGCCAGGTACCGATGAAATCGGCCAGGCAACGGCCATTGAAATGCAGCAACACTCGCTGGTGCTGTGGCCGTTCCATGGCGTATTCGGCAGTGGCCCAACCTTAGATGAAGCGTTTGGCCTGATCGACACCGCGGAAAAATCGGCTGAAGTTTTAGTGAAGATTTACTCGATGGGCGGCATGAAACAGACCATCACCCGGGAGGAACTGGTTGCCCTCGGCAAGCGCTTTGGCGTCACCCCGATGCAGTCAGCGTTAGATTTGTACCAATAACAACATCGCGCCCCGCTCACTGAGACGGGGCGAATTTACACCTGCAATCCCTACAACTAACTCTTAGTGGAGTAAAAGCAATGAAAATAAAAGCAAGCTTGATCCTCACCGTTGCCTTATTGGCGTTGTCCGGTTCCGCATTAGCAGAAGTCAAAATTGCCCTCGTGGCAAAATCATTAGGAAATGGCTTTTTTGAAGCAGCGAACGTTGGCGCGCAGGAAGCGGCGAAAGAGTTAGGTGACGTCAAAGTCATTTATACCGGCCCAACCACCACCACCGCCGAAGCACAGATCGAAGTGCTCAATGGCTTGATCGCCCAGGGTGTCGATGCGATCGCCATCTCCGCTAACGATCCGGATGCTTTAGTGCCTGTGCTGAAAAAAGCCATGCAGCGTGGCATCAAAGTGGTTTCCTGGGATTCCGGCGTGGCGCAAGCGGGTCGGCAGATCCACCTGAATCCTTCGAACAGTCAGTTGGTGGGCGAAACCAACATGTCGCTTGCCGCCGATGCGCTGAAAGCGCTGAACGTCGAGAAAGGTGATGTCGCCATTCTGAGCGCCACCCCCACCTCGACCAACCAGAACACCTGGATTGCAGAAATGAAGAAAGTGCAGTCGCAGTATCCGTCCGTCAATCTGGTGACGGTCGCGTATGGCGACGATCTTTCTGATAAAAGCTACCGCGAAGCGGTCGGTCTGCTGAAAACCTATCCTGACCTGAAGGTGATCGTCTCGCCGTCGTCTGTCGGGATTGTGGCCGCAGCGCAGGCAGTGAAAGATCAGGGCAAAATCGGCAAAGTGTATGTCACCGGTCTGGGCCTGCCGTCTGAAATGGCGGGCGCGGTGAAATCTGGCGCGACCAAAAGCTTTGCTATCTGGAACCCTATCGATCTGGGTTATGCCGCCACCTATTTAGCGGATGACCTGGTAAAAGGCACGGCAACCAAAACCGAAGCCAGCATGGGCAAACTGGGCAAAGTGCAGCTGGATGCTGAAGGCAACGGCGCGATGGCGAAGCCGTTTGTCTACGATGCGAGCAACATTGATAAGTTCTCCAAAATTTTCTGATCACCTACCCCTCTCCCTAACCCTCTCCCCAAAGGAGAGGGAACATGACGGTGCCGTTTGACCTTCCCCCTCTCCCTCAGGGAGAGGGCCGGGGAGAGGGTGATGAGCGAACCAAACTCTGGAGAACCCTCATGACCACATCCACCCCGCTGCTCCAGCTCACGGGCATCAGCAAGTTTTTCCCCGGCGTACGCGCGCTGGAAAACGTGCAGCTCAGCCTATGGCCTGGCAAAGTCACCGCGCTGATTGGCGAAAACGGTGCAGGAAAATCCACGCTGGTCAAAGTGATGACCGGCATTTATCAGCCTGACGAAGGCGAACTGCTTTATAAAGCGATCCCTATTCAGCTGCCCACGCCGGATTCGGCGCACAAAGTGGGGATCACGGCGATTCACCAGGAAACGGTGCTTTTCGATGAGCTGTCCGTCACCGAGAACATTTTTGCTGGTCAGTATGTGTATAAAGGCTGGCTGAAAAAGCTCGACTGGCCGGAAATGCACCGCCGGGCGCAGGCTTTACTGGCGCGTCTGGAAGTGCAGATTGATCCGCGTGCGACGTTAAAAACGCTCAGCATCGCCCAGCGCCACATGGTGGCTATCGCTCGCGCCCTGTCGTTTGATGCACAGGTGGTGATTCTGGACGAACCGACGGCCGCGCTGTCTCAGCATGAAATTCTGGAGTTCTATCAAATTGTTGAGCGCCTGAAGCAGGACGGCAAAGCCATTCTGTTCATTTCGCATAAGTTTGATGAGATTTTCGAACTCGCCGATCACTACACCATTCTGCGGGACGGTGTGTTCGTTGGCGAGGGAGATATTCACGACATCACCGAAGAACGGATGGTGGCGATGATGGTGGGCCGCTCCATCACCCAAACCTTCCCGAAAGTGGCCTGCGAACCAGGTGATACCGTGCTGGAAGTGAAAGACCTGTGCCATCCGACCGAATTTGCTCATATCAATTTCACTCTACGGAAAGGTGAAATTCTCGGGTTTTATGGTCTGGTCGGTGCCGGGCGCACTGAACTGATGCAGGCGCTTTCCGGCGTGACACGCCCTTCTGCAGGCGAAATTCTGCTGAATGGCAAAGCCATGCAGTTCCACCAGCCAGCCGATGCCATAAATGCGGGCATTGTCTGTGTGCCGGAAGAAAGGCAAAAACAAGGGGCGATTATCCAGCTCCCGATTGCCCAGAACATCAGTCTGCCGCAGTTACGCAAACTGAATCCTAACGGCGTGCTTCACGATGAGCGCGAATGGCAACTGGCTGACGATTACGCCAAACGCCTGCAGGTGAAAGCCTTCAGTTGGCGTCAGGCGGTCGAAACGTTGTCTGGCGGCAATCAGCAAAAAGTCGTCATCGGCAAATGGCTCGCCACGCATCCGGAAGTGATCATTCTCGATGAGCCGACAAAGGGCATCGACATTGGCTCGAAAGCCGCTGTGCACCAGTTTATGTCCGAGCTGGTCGGCCAGGGACTGGCGGTGATTATGGTGTCGTCCGAATTGCCGGAAGTGATGGGCATGGCCGATCGCATCATGGTGATGCATGAAGGCCTGATGGTGGCGGAATACCGCGCAGGCGAAGCAACGGCGGAAGTGATTGTCAGTGCCGCCAGCGGTGCCGGGAGGGAAGCCGCATGATGCAGCAACTGCTAAAAAATCGCGAAGCTCTCCTCGCCGCAGTGATTGTGCTTCTGGTATTGGCGATTGGCAGCCGCACACCGTCGTTTATCGCGCCGGGCAATCTGGTCGAGATGTTCAATGACACCTCGATTCTAATCATCCTCGCGCTCGGGCAAATGATGGTGCTGCTCACCAAGGGCATCGATTTGTCGATGGCAGCCAATCTGGCGCTCACCGGGATGATTGTCGCACTGCTCAATTTCCATCATCCGGATATTCCGGTCATCGCGCTGCTGGCGCTCGCCACGTTACTCGGTCTGCTGATGGGCATCATCAACGGGTTGCTGGTCTGGAAATTGGGCATCCCGGCGATAGTGGTGACGCTCGGCACCATGAGCATTTACCGCGGGATTATCTTCCTGCTTTCCAATGGCGGCTGGGTGAACTCCAATCAGATGAGCCCTGCGTTTCTCGGCCTGCAGCGTACCCCTCTGCTCGGGTTGCCGGTGCTGAGCTGGTTCGCTATCGCCGCGCTGTTTATCGTGGGCTATTTCTTGCGCTACAGCCGTACCGGTCGTGCACTTTATACCGCAGGCGGCAACGCGACGGCGGCGTATTACACCGGCATCAACGCCGGAAAAATGCAGTTTGTCAGCTTCTGCCTGTCCGGGGCGCTGGCGGGTTTTTGCGGCTATCTGTGGATTTCCCGCTTTGCCGTGGCCTATGTCGATGTCGCTAACGGCTTCGAATTGCAGGTCGTGGCGGCTTGTGTGATCGGCGGCATCAGTACCATGGGCGGCACTGGCCGCGTACTCGGCTGTTTGTTTGGCGCTCTGTTTCTCGGCGTGATCAATAACGCCTTGCCGATTATCGGCGTTTCGCCTTTCTGGCAAATGGCGATTTCCGGCGCGGTGATTGTGATTGCGGTGGTGCTCAACGAGCGCGGCAACAAGCGTAAAGGGCGTCTCATTCTGCGTGATGCAGCGCTGGCCCGACAGAAACAGGCGGTGAAATCATGAGTAAAATGCTGACCTCTGACGACATGCAGACGCCCTCACCGACCCCTTCCATTTTCCAGCGACTGGCGTGCTGGGAAGGTTTTTTACTGTCGGTGACGCTGCTGGTCTTCGTGGCGAACGCCCTCGCTTCGCCTTACTTCCTCAACATCTGGAATCTTTCAGATGCGACGTTCAACTTCACCGAAAAAGCGATCATCGTGTTGCCGATGGCGATGCTGATCATCGCCCGGGAAATTGATCTCTCGGTGGCGGCCATCATTGCGCTGAGCTCCACCGCGATGGGCTTTTGCGCAGCAGCAGGAATGGACACCCCGCTGCTCGTCTGCGTGGGGCTTGGCGTTGGTGTGTTGTGCGGGTTGCTCAATGGCTTGTTGGTCACCCGGCTCAACCTCTCTTCCATCGTGATTACCATCGGCACCATGAGCCTGTTCCGCGGGATTTCTTACATTCTGCTGGGCGATCAGGCGCTGAATCAGTATCCGGCGAGTTTCGCCTGGTTTGGGCAAGGTTACGTCTGGGAGGCGCTCTCATTTGAGTTCGCGCTGTTTATCGCGCTCGCCGTGGTGTTTACCTTCCTGCTGCATAAAACGAACTTTGGTCGCCGCACGTTTGCCATCGGCAATAACCCGACGGGTGCATGGTATTCCGGAATTAACGTCAAGCGTCACAACCTGATTCTGTTCGTGCTGGTAGGGTTGATGTCGGGCCTTGCCGCCGTGCTGCTGACGTCACGTCTGGGCAGCACGCGCCCCACCATCGCGCTGGGCTGGGAGCTTTCAGTGGTGACCATGGCGGTGCTGGGCGGCGTCAACATCCTTGGGGGTTCAGGCAGTATGCCGGGCGTGATTATCGCCGCCTTCCTGATGGGGCTGGTGACCTTTGGCCTGAGCCTGCTTAACGTGCCGGGTATCGTGATGTCGATAATCATTGGCGCGATGCTGATCGTGGTGATTTCACTGCCCATTATAACTCGCCGGATCATGCAACGAAGACGGATCTAATGCCGGGTGGCACTGCGTTTACCCGGCCTACGAGGTTGTAGGCCAGGCAAGCCCAGCGCCACCGGGCAGGAAAAATCAACAATGTTAAGGAGAATACGTATGAGCTTTATGTTGGCACTGCCCAAAATCAGCCTGCACGGTGCGGGCGCTATTGGCGATATGGTTAATCTGGTCTCAGGCAAGCAATGGGGTAAAGCCCTGATTGTCACCGACGGTCAGTTGGTCAAAATGGGGCTGCTGGATAGCCTGTTCACCGCTATGGACGAGCATGAGATGTCCTGGCAACTGTTCGATGAGGTTTTCCCGAACCCAACGGAAGCGCTGGTGCAGAAAGGGTATCAGGCCTTCCGTGACGCAGAATGTGATTACATTATTGCCTTCGGCGGCGGCAGCCCGATTGATACAGCGAAAGCCATTAAAATCCTCACCGCCAACCCAGGTCCGTCAACCAACTATTCCGGCGTGGGCAAAGTGAAAAATCCGGGTGTGCATCTGGTCGCCATCAACACCACCGCAGGCACCGCAGCAGAGATGACCAGCAATGCGGTCATCATCGACAGCGAGCGCCAGGTCAAAGAAGTGATCATCGACTCGAACATCATCCCGGATATCGCCGTCGATGATGCCAGCGTGATGTTAGATATTCCTGCATCCGTCACCGCAGCCACAGGGATGGATGCGTTAACGCATGCAATCGAAGCCTATGTTTCTGTTGGCGCACATCCACTGACAGACGCTAACGCGCTGGAAGCGATTCGTCTGATCACCCTCTGGCTGCCAAAAGCCGTCGACGACGGTCACAATCTGGAAGCGCGTGAACAAATGGCTTTCGGTCAGTATCTGGCGGGGATGGCCTTTAACAGCGCCGGTCTGGGTTTGGTGCATGCCCTGGCGCATCAGCCTGGCGCAACCCACAACCTGCCGCACGGCGTTTGTAACGCCATCCTGCTGCCTATCATCGAAAACTTTAACCGTCCGAATGCCGTAGCGCGTTTCGCTCGCGTGGCACAAGCCATGGGTGTAGAGACTCGTGGCATGACCGATGAAGCGGCGAGCATGTCGGCGATTCAGGCCATTCGCGATCTGAGTGCCCGAGTGGGGATTCCTTCTGGCTTCAGCAAACTCGGCGTGACCAAAGCGGATATCGAAGGCTGGCTGGACAAAGCCCTCGCCGATCCTTGCGCGCCATGTAACCCACGCACCGCCAGCCGCGACGAAGTGCGTGAACTCTATCTGGAGGCTTTATGATCCGCAAAGCGTTTGTCATGCAGGTGCATCCGCACATGCACGATGAATATGAGCGCCGCCATAACCCTATCTGGCCGGAACTGGAATCGGTGCTCAAAGACCACGGCGCGCACCATTACGCCATCTATCTGGATAAAGCGCGGAACCTGCTGTTCGCCACGGTAGAAATTGAATCCGAGGAACGCTGGAATGCTGTCGCCAGCACCGATGTCTGCCAGCGCTGGTGGAAATACATGGGTGAAGTGATGCCGTCTAATCCGGATAACAGCCCGGTGAGTGCGGAACTGAAAGAAGTGTTCTGGCTGGAATAAATCACGGTATCACTAACTAACGCCCGACGGGAATTCCGCCGGGCATTTTGCTATCAGAAATAATATTTAAACCGCACGCGAGCCCCATAACGGTCGTCGTTATCGCTGTCGGAGGGTTTATCCTCAGCATCAAGAATGGAGTAATAAGCGCCCAGGTAGATATTGAAGTTCTGCATATCCATCACGTTCGGGATTTGATAGGACGCGTGAACCGTGTGGATATCGTAGGTGCCTTCATCGGTTATCCAGCAGTCGTTATCGCAAATCACGCCACTGAAATCGTCGATTTTATTGTGCGCATAGATGTAACCCAGTTCGAAGCGCTGCCACAGGGCGTTAATGCCTGCGGTGAAGTCTTTCTCTTCTGGCGCATCCATATAAGCCGTATTCAGGTTCACGACAATGCCGTCATCCGGATCGTTTTTCAGGCCGTTCCAGGTCATGGTCATCCCGTAACCGGTACGATCGGACTGATCGACAAAATTTCCATTTTCATCGTCATAGCCATACGCATTACTCACGACGTTCGCTTCCATCGCCGCGGCAACAGAAAATGCGCCTTCAGACCAGGAAATGACCGGGCGTAAATAAGCGACGTTTTTCTGCTGTTCCATATCACGTCCATGGTAACCCCCTTCGTTATAAAGAGAGGTGCCATCTTCCAGCAGGGTGTTCAGTTCGAAATACCAGTTGTCTATCTGCTTGCTCATCAGGAAGTTACCGCCCGCATCGGAGCGCCCGCGCCCTTCCTTCATCATGTAGATATAACCGTTCCCGTCGTCATACAAATCGTTCGCCGTGTTGCCGGAATGCTCGACAAAGGTATCCTGATTCAGCGGGAACATATCGTAGGCTTCAAAACGCCCGACTTTCACTTTCCAGTCGTTTTCCTGGCCAAAGAAGAAGACCGCATCATCGAGATCCACCGATCCGGTCATATCCGCTAAAGGCTGTGCAGAGAAACCGGCGAAATAGCCATTTTCCAGTTTTCGCATGCCGTCGAAACCTAACAGAATTCGCCCGTTAAGGTTCCAGTTTTCATTATCGTTAGGGTTATTCAGGTTGGCACTGGTCATCGCCAGCATGCCGCGCTTACTTTCCGCATCCATGTTAAATTCGACGTCGCCGTAGATTTTAAGGTCGCCATAACCGGATAAGGAAAGTGCCGGACTGGAGGCGTTCTTCGCCGTCTCTTCTTTTGGCGTTTCATTTTTGACAGTGACGCGTTGTTGAACGTCTTGTAACTCTTGTCTGTCTACCGTTTGCTGCGCTTTCAGATGAACCACTTCCTGTTCCGCCGCCGCTGCCCGGTTTTCGGCAGAGATTAATCGCTGTTCCAGTAATTCCAGTCGTTGTTCTACGGTGAGTTGGGTTGATTTTGCTGAGGCGGCATTCGCGCATAAAAATAGCCCGATAGCGACAGCCAGTGTCGTTTTTCTCATGTGTCACAATCCTTGAGGAAATAAAAATAAAGCGAAACACAATTTCGCCATGAATAGATATTTGCGATGAATACTATTTCTATTTTTCATTCATCAGCCAACTTATCTACAAGTTAGCCAACTGATTGTTTGCGCTAAGGAAAAGAACAAACCTAAGGAGAATATTATTAAGGGAGAAAAGACGACATGAAAAATAACTCACAACGTGAGCGGTATAACGTCTGAAATTTTTTTCATGGATTATTTATAAATAATACGGCCTCAATATTGAGGCCGGTTATCATTAATTCTGTTCGGCGACCAGAATGGCCTGGGTATCTTCTTCCAGGGCTTTAAACACATGTTCTCTGTCTGCCGGGTAACAAATGTAATCCCCTTCATTCAGCTCTTCAGGCGCTTCCGTCAGCCCAACCAATGCCCGGCCCTGCGTCACGATAATATGTTCAACCGATCCTGGCGGGTGGGGGTGAGAGATACGGTCGGCCCCCGGCTGGGTCATCAGCAGATAGATGTCACGACGCGCACCCGGTGGACAGGTCGCCAGCAAAATGGCCTGATAGTTGGCTTGTTCCGCCACCACTTTGGTGCCCTCTCCACGGCGAATCACCTGCGTTGTCGCCGCCTGCGGCTCAAGCAGACGCGCAAAAGGAATATCCAGCGCAACGCACAGCGACCATAACGTTTCCAGGCTAGGATTACCGTTGCCCGCTTCAAGCTGTGACAGCGTAGATTTGGCTATCCCGGCACGGCGAGCAATTTCCGCCAGCGACAGCCCGGTTCGCTGGCGTTCCCGCACCAGACTTTTGGCGATGACGCTGATTGGCTGTGTCATACACGGCTCCGTATTTGTTGCGATAGAAGGTTAAATCGAACGAATCGTTCATCTTGAAAAACGATCTGGCTGCGTTCATTATAATGGATACTCGTTCGATATGGCTAAAATTGTATGCTCAAACATTCTCTCTCCTGCCTGAAAGCCGACACCATCAAAGCCATTATTCTGGTCTGCGTGGCTGTGGGTGTGGTGGGCGTTTCCTACGGTTCACTGGCGATGTCCTGGGGCTTTCCGCTCTGGGTTCCGCTGGCGTTATCCACGTTAGTCCTGGCGGGTGCTTCTGAATTTATGTTCATCGGCATCATTGCCAGCGGAGGCAATCCGCTTGCGGCTGCGGCGGCAGGCTTACTGGTCAATGCCCGCCATATTCCTTTTGGCGTGGCTGTGCGCGATCTGGTCGGCAAACGTGCCGCCAGCCTGCTGGGCTGCCATATCATGAATGATGAGAGTGTGGTGTTTGGGATGTCGCAGCCTACGCCGGAGCAGCGCAAAGTCGCCTACTGGTTATGCGGCAGCGGCGTCGCCATTCTTTGGCCGCTGGGCGTGCTACTGGGAAGTGGTGTAGGCAAACTGCTTCCTTCACCGGAAACCATCGGCCTGGATGCCGTGTTCCCGGCAATTTTGCTCGCGCTGGTTATCCCGGCCTTTAAAAATCGCACAACGCTTATTCGCGCCATGACCGGTGCCGTTGTCTCTCTGGCTTCTGTGCCGTTCACGCCTGCGGGTGTGCCGGTACTGTTATCCCTGCTGGGTATTTTCGCGAGGAAGAAATAATGGGCGAAACGGTATGGATTATCGTGGGGATTGCGGTGTTGTCCGTCGGGACTTACCTGATGCGCTTCGGTGGAGCGAAACTGGGCGGCAAGCTGGCCTTATCAGAACGCTCACAGGCCATGCTCAATGATGCAGCCACCACCTTGCTGTTTGCGGTGGCTTTAGCGGCAACGTTCTTTGAAGGCAGCCATTTTGCCGGCAGCGCCAGGGTGATTGGCGTCGCTGTCGCGGTGTTCCTGGCCTGGCGAAAAGTGCCGCTGATTGTGGTGATCATCGCCGCCGCGGTGGTTACGGCGTTATTAAGGCTGGCTGGCCTTCCGTAATGTGTTCTTTTACCCAGGCCGTCAGCCGAGTGAAATCAGCGGGAAGCTGGTCCTGGTGAAGATGATAAACCGGGCCAATCATCATCGGTTTCGCCCGGCTCGCCAACTGCGCCAGCTCGGGTAAATACTCTTCGCCTGGATGGCCCATTTTGCGGGCATCCAGGCGAAGAGCGTAGCGGCTCACGGCAAGTTCTGGTGAAATTTGATTCCAGACTTCAAGCACCCGCTCCACGCCCGCCTGCTGTAAGAAACGCAACAGTGCATCTTTGGGTTGAAAACCAAACCAGGCATCCACAATCCATACGCAGTTTGCCGGGGCCTGAGCGATGATAGACCAGATAACTTCGTAGGCCGCACAACCCAACTTGCGGTTAAAGGGCCGATCGATGGTTTCGAAGGTCGCCATAAAAGGCTCTTTAATTCCGTCAATCGTCAACGAAGGCGCGCCCAGAGAGCTTGAGAGTTCGCGAGTGACTGTGCTTTTCCCCGACGCGGGAATACCGTTTACCAGAATGACCGTTTTGCAGTCGGTTAACAGACCGTGTTTCATAGCAGCGCCACCACCTCTTCTTTACTGTTGGCGGCTCTCAGCCTTGCCAGCCGATCATCATTATCCAGCAAGTCGACAATTGCGCGGATACCTTCTTCAATGTGCGCGTTACTGTCTCTGGCACCAAACATGATGACGATATCCACCGCCTCGCTGTCGCCGAACCTGACCGGCTCGGTAAGCAGCACCATGCTAAAACAGTTGCGCTTCACCCCACACTCCGGCCGAGCATGAGGGATCGCTATACCCTCATCAAACACATAATAAGCCCCGTGTTCGAGCGTATTCTGAATCACCGCTTCACCGTACTGTTCGGAAATAAAGCCGTTCTCGACCAACGGCCTGGCCGCCTGACGAATAACGTCCTGCCAACGAGAAAGTGTGACACCGACCTGAATGGCATTGGCTGCAATCAGTAATTCTTTAATCGCCATGGCTGCTCCCTATATGTTGCGACGAATCACATTACGTAAGGCATCAATTTGCTCAAAGAGCGTGTCCACCTGTGAGCGATAACGCTGGCTGCTGGCATACACTTTTAGCGCACGGTTGTAGGTCAGCATTAATTGTTTCTGTGCTTCACTGTCGCGAGGATCTTTTTCAAGCCTCGCCTCCAGTTCCGCTATTTCTTCAGCGAGCTGTTGCGCCTGAATATCATTTTCCACACCCTTCTCTGGCGCTTTTTCCCATAATGACTTGAGCGATTTAAACATAGCCGACTCCAGCCCCGACGGGTGCCGGGGCACCAGGGTTTGAATATAAAATAGACGGAACTTATTTAAACAGGGCGATCTTTTCCATTAAGACATTGGTGACTGCATCGTTTGCCGGGATTAAAAATTTGCGCACGCTGTCGTTCACTTTTCCCTTCTCAAACATGGTCTTGCATTGCCCGACCCACTGCACATTCATTTCGGTTCCGACATTCACTTTATTAATACCTTCGGTCACGGCAAGACGCATGTCATCATCGCTGACGCCCGTCCCACCGTGCAGAACCAGCGGCGTTTTGGTGGCTTCGCTGATCTCTTTTAGCCGCTGATGTTGAATATGGGCTTTCCCCGTATATAGCCCATGAACAGTACCAACCGAAACCGCCAGCATATCTACGTGCGTTTCTTCAATAAAATGCCTGGCTTCTTCCACGGTCGTAAAACAAATATCTTCTTCCGCCACGGCCTTTCCATCTTCAGAGCCACCGATAGCGCCCAACTCCGCTTCGACAGAGATATTTCTTGGACGCGCCATCTCCACTACAATTCGGGTATTGGCAATATTGTCTTCCATCGATAAATGCGAGCCGTCATACATCACGGAAGAAAATCCGGCATTCATGGCGGTTTCGATAGCTTTAATATCAGAGCAATGATCGAGATGCAGACACGTCGGGACATTTTCACTTTCAGCTAATGAGCGGACGGAATCGACCAACAGTTTATACCCCAAATATTCTGCGGTGCCGGTAGAGATCTGAATCATCAACGGGCTGTCCGTTTTTTTGGCCGCCCGGAAAAAAGCGGGCAGCATTTCGATGCAGTGTAAATTGAATGACCCAATCGCTTTGAACTGACGTTGCTGAGCAACATCCAGTATCGCGTTAAAATTAAGCAGACTCATGAACCTTCTCCCCTTTAGGCTTGGTTGATTTGCCATTCACAAACCAGGCAAGTGCAGCGACAAAAACAATAAACAGCAGGACGAACAACCAGTTATTCTGGAACGCATGGCCCAGAACCAGGCCGGTACTGATAACGTCGGAATCACTGAAGGTCACGCCAGTGAAGCCGTAACTTTCAAGCATGGGTACCAGAATGGCTGGCAGCAGTGTGATAAACAGACCGTGCACCACACCGCCAATCATTGCGCCGCGACGGCCGCCAAGCGCATTACCAAACACGCCTGCAGTGCCCCCGGCAAAGAAGTTGGTGAGTAAGCCGGGCAGGATCATTGCCAGGCCAAACATCGGGAACACCAGCATGCCGATAATTGAGCCAACGGTGGTCGCCAGGAAGCCAACAATCACGGCATTAGGCGCATACGGAAACAGTACCGGACAGTCGAGGGCGGGTTTTGCATCCGGCACAATCCGCATGGCGATCCCACGGAATGCAGGCACCAGCTCGTTCAACAGCAAACGCACACCGCTGTAGAGAACAAACACGCCCGCTACAAACTGAATGGACTGCATAAAGGCATACATCAGGTAGTTCATGCCGCCAGAGAACTGAGCGATATAGCCCGGGCCGGCCGCCAGAGCAGGGATCAGGTACATCGGCACCATCACCACCGCCATCGAAAGGTAGGTGTCCTGCAGGAATTTGAAGTTATCGGGCAGCTCCAGATCTTCCGTTGAACGAGACCCCTTCCCGACCACTTTCGCCACCGCGGCCTGCACCAGATAGCCGATGGTGCAAAAGTGCCCGAGCGCCACGTCATCGGAGTCAGTAATACGCCTGACCACCGGCTGCGCCAGCGCAGGCATGACAACCGCCATGACGCCACCGAAAATACCGCCGGTTAAAATTAATGGCAGCCCGGTCAACCCGGCTTTATAGCCAATCACGGTGCCGATGGTTGCCATCCACAGTAAGGCTTGCCCGGTCAGGAAGATGTATTTCAGCGGCGTGAGTCGGGCAATAATGATATTGACGGCGAAGATAACCATCAGTGTCATCGCCACTTCAGAGCCGAGCTCTCTGTTTGCCAGCCCGGCAATGGCTGCCACATCGGTGATATAGCCCTTCATGCCGAAACCCTGGGTAAAGATATCGTTGAGGAACGTCAGCGTCGCCACAATGATATTGATCCCGGCCATCATGATCAGAAAGCCCAGCAGCGTTTTAAACGTTCCTTCCGCAATTTTCCCCGGCGATTTCTTTTGCAGGATAAGCCCCAGCATCGCAATAAATGCGACCAATATCGAAGCCTGCCCCAGCAAATCTTTAACGATAAATTCGATGAAACTATTCATGATCGGCCACCATCAAGTTTTTCTCTTTGAGAAAAGCGACGATTTTCTTTTCGATTTCCTCTTTATCCGTTAATTTCTGCAAAATAATGACGCGCTTCGATTCTTCTTCACTGGCATCTGCCGTTAAAATATCGGCAAAGGTTTTCGAGGTCAAAATCAAATCAGATTTAAATGCCCCAGCCTCGGACACTGTGGTGTGCTCAATCTGCGCCGGAATTTCCAGTTTTTTTAATACGGCTTTAGCACTCATTTCAATTGCAAAGCTTGAGCCGAGGCCGCAGCCACATACGCAAAGAACTTTTAACATGTAGGGTCTCCTCAAATAATTTTGAGTTGCATGGCAAGTTTATAATGATGTCCTTCGGTATCTACCAGACGTTTTGTTATACTAATTAAATCAATCGGAATCGGTTTGTTGCTGGAATTAATAATAATGGCTTTATTTTTCATGCCGGACTGAATACAGCGCACGACTTCGCTAGCCATAATGGTGCCCTGATATATCTCTTCACAGGTGGGTTCTCCACTGCGTAAGCCGAAGCCCACAATGGCTTTACGGATGCGTACGCCGATTTTAGGTTCCAGCTGTTTAATCATGGTGTCGACGGCCCCCTGAAAACCGGGGGAGTATTCCCTGGTGTAGCCCTCAGAGCAGAGAATAACGACGCTATTCTGCTGGCTGAGTTTGTCCTGAATACGTGTCACAAGGTTCGCGAGGGGAATCTGGCATTCCGGAATAAGCGCCAGATCCGCATTGCTTTTTATAGCGGCCTGAAGGGTAAGCTCACCGCAATATCCGCCCAGGACTTCGACCATAAACACCCGGCCGGGTAAGGCTCTTCCCGTATTTCTGAGCTTGGCCACTTCCTTAATAATTTGCTCGCAGGCCGTTGAAAATCCAATCGTATAATCGCTGCCATACACGTCATTATCGATGGTCATGCCGACGCCAAAGCAATTAACATCAAATTCGCTCAGGGTATTTAAAAACTGCAACGAGCCATCGCCACCCGCCATGATTAAAATATCAATACGTAATGACTTGAGCTTTTTGGCAATCTCTTCGTATTCCACGCGCATAAGTTTTCGCGCCGTACGACCCGACGTAATGATCGGCATGGCAGAAATAGAGTAATCCACCAAATCGCGGAGAGACACTTCCTGATGGTGTTTTTCCAGTAGCCCCGGAATTCCCCCATTAAAAAGAGTGATATCCGCCTGAGCCAGTCTCGCAATTTGAAAGATAAAGTTATTGATGCCTGAAACATCACCACCACTAACGACAATACCGATTTTCATCTCATATCCTTACTGGTCTCTTTCCACTATTTTTCCCTGACTTCAAGAGTCACATTTGCAATTGAGATCACAAAAATCTCATAATTTCACTGAGCCAGATGTTTGACATGGGGTATTTAAGGGCATTATTTGTGATGTTCGTCACTTAATAAAAACAATAGATCCTGAATATTTTCTGATTTTAATATTGTATTTCAGGGAGTTAATTAAGAAGAGAGCGATAGCACGCGAGGAAGCGCTTTTGCGCCTGGCAGAGGAAAATCCGAAAGAGAAATTTGTGAGCTTTACCTCGTTTTTTTGTTTTCAAAGGGCGCTGCCGTCCGGCAAATGACGCCGAAGTGTGCTTTACCCCACATAATTTCTCGTGGGTTAAACGTCATATTGTCAGTTTCCACGGACATATTACCGCTCATTACCGGGCCAGACAGCCGTTACTATCAGAGGGTATTTTTTCTCTGGAGTCATGTGATGGCTGTAATAACCCCCGACTGCATCAACCTCAATATTCGCGGCAATACTGACTACGCCATTCTCAAGGCGTTGGCAGAAATGGCTTATCAGCGCGGTTTTGTCACGGATAAAGCCCTGTTTCTGCAAACGCTGCTGAAACGCGAAAAGCTGCACTCTACTGGCTTTGGCTCAGGTGTTGCTGTGCCGCATGGCAAAAGCGCCTGCGTGAAGCACCCCTTTGTTCTGTTTGCCCGTAAATCGGAACCCGTCGACTGGAAAGCCGCCGACGGCGAAGCGGTTAACTGCTGGATTTGCATCGGCGTGCCTCAGGAAGGTGAAGACAATCAGGTGAAAATGATCGGCAGCCTGTGCCGCAAAATCATTCACGCCGACTTTATCAGCCAGCTGCAAACGGGTGACGTCAGCCACCTTCTCACCCTGCTTAATCAGACGCTTAGCGAGTAAAAGGAAGCTGCCATGGAATCATCATTGCGCGTTGTTGCCATCACCAACTGCCCGGCGGGGATCGCCCACACTTATATGGTGGCCGAAGCGCTGGAACAGAAAGCCCGTGCGCTGGGCCATGTCATTCGGGTCGAAACGCAAGGCTCAAGCGGAGTCGAAAACCGCCTGAGCGACGCTGAAATTGCAGCGGCAGATTACGTTATTCTCGCTACCGGACGTGGGATCAGTAACGATGACCGTCAGCGCTTCGTCGGGAAAAAAGTCTATGAAATCCCCATTTCACAGGCGCTGAAGAATATCGATCAGATTTTTACTCAATTACCCACCAATTCTCAGATATTTAGCGCAGATAGCGCCATGAAGCTGGGCAAACAGGACGTTGTGCAGGGCAGCGTGATGAGCCACTTAATGGCGGGCGTGTCTGCGGCACTGCCGTTTGTCATCGGCGGCGGTATTCTTGTCGCCATCGCCAACATGCTGGTGCAAATGGGACTGCCTTACACCGACATGGCCAAAGGCGCGCCGTCATTTACCTGGGTTGTCGAATCCATCGGCTACCTCGGGTTCACCTTTATGATCCCGATTATGGGGGCATATATCGCCTCGTCGATTGCCGATAAACCCGCCTTCGCCCCGGCGTTTCTGGTGTGCTATCTCGCTAACGATAAAGGCCTGCTCGGCACACAGTCCGGCGCGGGTTTTCTGGGCGCGGTGGTACTTGGACTGGCGATTGGCTATTTCGTCCTGTGGTTTCGCAAGGTTCGCCTGGGTAAAGCCCTGCAACCGTTGCTCGGTTCAATGTTGATTCCGTTTGTTACCCTTCTGCTGTTTGGCGTGCTCACCTACTACCTCGTCGGGCCGTTTATGTCCGATTTGATGGGCGGCCTGCTGCATTTCCTCAACACCATTCCGCCCTCGATGAAGCTTGGCGCGGCGTTCCTGGTCGGGGCGATGCTGGCGTTCGATATGGGTGGGCCCATTAATAAAACGGCGTGGTTCTTCTGCTTCTCGCTGCTCGAAAAACACATTTATGACTGGTACGCCATTGTGGGCGTGGTGGCGCTAATGCCACCGATGGCGGCGGGGATCGCCACCTACATCGCACCAAAACTGTTCACGCAACAGGAAAAAAGCGCCGCCAGTAGCGCCATCGTCGTCGGTGCAACTGTCGCTACCGAACCGGCCATTCCTTATGCGTTGGCTGCCCCACTGCCGATGATTACCGCCAACACCCTTAGCGGCGGCATCACCGGCATGCTGGTCATTGCTTTCGGCATTAAGCGTCTTGCGCCTGGTCTTGGCGTGTTCGATCCGCTGATTGGGCTGATGTCCCCGGTCGGGTCGTTCTATCTGGTGCTGGCGATCGGGCTCGCGCTGAATATCTCACTGATTATTGTGCTGAAAGGCCTCTGGCTTAAACGTAAAACCCCCCAACAGGAAACGGCTCATGAACAACGAACTGCTTAAGCAGCTGTGCCAGGCCACCGCCGTGAGCGGTGATGAACAGGAAGTTCGCGATATTTTGCGCGCCACACTAGAGGGCCACGCCGAGGAAATCAGCTTTGACGGGCTGGGCAGTTTTATCGCCCGCAAAGGCAGCCACGGGCCAAAAGTGGCGATTGTTGGGCACATGGACGAAGTGGGGTTCATGGTCAGCCACATCACCGACGACGGCTTTCTGCGTTTTGCCACCGTGGGCGGATGGTGGAGCCAGTCAATGCTCAACCACCGGGTGACCGTGCGCACACGCTCCGGTCAGCATGTGCCGGGCGTAATTGGTTCGGTTGCCCCGCACGCGCTGACTGAAAAGCAAAAACAGCAGCCGGTCGATTTTGATGAGATGTTCATCGATATTGGTGCCAACAGTCGCGAAGAAGTGGCCAACCGTGGAATTTTCATTGGCGACTTTATCAGCCCGGAAGGCAATTTCGCACGCTGGGGCGAGGACAAAATCGTCGCCAAAGCGCTCGACAACCGTGCCGGATGCGCATTAATGGCTGAGCTGTTTATGTCCGTCAATAACCCGGCGATTACTCTGTATGGCGTGGCGAGCGTGGAGGAAGAAGTCGGCCTGCGTGGCGCTCAGACATCGGCAGAAACCCTTAAACCTGACGTAGTCATTGTGCTGGACACCGCCGTGGCAGGGGATGTACCCGGCATCGATAAAGTGAAGTTTCCGCTGAAGCTGGGCAACGGCCCTGCGGCGATGCTGTTTGATAAGCGCTATTTTCCGAATCAGAAGCTCACGGCTCTGCTGAAAGCGTCGGCGGAAAAAACCGAAACCGACCTTCAGTTTTGCATCATGAAAACAGGGGCAACAGACGGCGGGCGCTACAACGTAATGGGAGGTGGTCGCCCGGTGCTGGCACTTTGCCTGCCAACACGCTATCTGCACGCCAACAGTGGGATGATTTCTGAAAAGGATTACGCATCGCTGTTTTCCGTGGTGCGTCACCTCTTGCAACAGTTGAACGGTGATACGGTGGCCACACTTTGTGATTTCAGGTGATCAGGGATGCTTAACGAACGTCAGCTCGGGCTTTTAGAAAAACTGGAACATCAGGCCAGCGCGCTTGCGGAGCTGGCGCAACAGGCTGGCGTTTCTGCCCGAACAATCACCCGTGATATCGACTACCTGAATTTTACGCTCAGCGGTCGTGCGCGGGTGATCAATCAAGGCAACGCGGGCGTTCACCTGGAAATCCTCGACCGTAAGCACTACTTCCAGCTCCTGCAGCGCCACGACAATGACGATCAGTTGCTGGCGCTGCTCTTGCTGAACGGGTTTACCACTCGCCTTCAACTGGCGGATGCTTTGCATCTTCCGGAAACGCTGGTTGCCGATAAGCTGGTGAAACTGCGCCAGCGCTATGAAAAAATTTTTACCCTCGCAGGACGCCCCGGCGTAGGTTATTTCATCGACGAACCTGAGTCTCGGCAAATTTTGCTGCTCGCGAACCTGTTGAAAAAAGACCCCTTCGTTTCTTCACTGACTGGTTTTAACTATGCCGCCGTAGAGCGGCTTTCTGCGGCCATCGCGTCTTTACCGTCCTGGCCTGCTATTCACCGGGACTATGTGGTCAGCGTGATCCTCGCGGTATGGTCCATGCGTAACCTTGTGCGCGGCGGTTTGCAAACCAGGGTGAATCACGAGGTGTCAGGCTGTATCGAAGCCGCAGGGTTTTATTTCAGTGAGAAAACGCTCTGCGTGCTCATTTCGCTGCTGGATGAACTCCAGAGTCAGGCCGAATCCATCACGCCGTCGCTGATTCAGCAACTGCTCAGCGACACGCAAACAGCGCACCCTGGCAGCGTATTGGATAATCAATTAATCGAGGACTTAACCGGACATGTGACGCGCTGCGCCGCTTCCCCCGTGTGGGTGGCGGAAAATCGACAGGGCAGCATGAATAACCTCAAAGCGGCCTGGCCCGTGGCCTTTGATATGAGTATTCACTTTATTCATCTTCTGCGGGAAAAATTGGGGGTCGTCGTCTCGGACAGCGATCTGGTTGGCCTTTATTTTGCCTGCGCGCTGGAACGCCAGCAGACCGATCGCCAGCCGGTGATCCTGCTCACCGAGCAAAACGCGATCGCCACCATCAATAAGCTCGCTATCGAGCGTGACGTCCTGAATTGCCGGGTGCATATCGTGCACAGCCTCGCTGCCCTGCAGGGTATATCCGAAGAAATTCAGCCCGTCTGCATCATCAATAACAGCCACCTGCCGCTGGATGACGCCACTGAAAATGTGCTAAACATCCGCAACATCATCACCCCGACAGGTATCGGGCAAATCAAAGATTTTCTCGACACTGCTTTTATTCGCCAGAACCTGCACAGGTTGTTTCCGGCGGAGGCCAGTTTTCATGATGATAATCAGCCTGGGGAGAGCTGGCTGGAGATTTGCGCCCGTGTAAGCCAGCGGCTCTCTAGTGAAGGATATCTCACGGCGGATGAAGCCTGGCGCATTTGTCAGCGCGAGCAGGAAGGGGAAAATCTGGTCGTCAATCAGTTGGCCATTCCGCACTGCTGGAGCGAAAAGGAGACGCCGTTTCGGGGATTTTTTATTACGCTTTCACGCCCGCTCACGGTTAACCATGAACCTGTCAGCCATATGCTGATAGCCTGCGCCAGCGCGTCTGCCAGGCACGAATCAAAAATTTTTAGCTATTTAGCACGCACGCTATATAAGCATGTGCCGGGAAGCATTGCAGGGTTACGAAACGTCGAGGATTTTTTGACACTGCTGAGGGAGTAAACCTGTCCCGGACTCAGAGGAGCCAGGGACAGCGGCTAAAACTTATTTATTCAGTTCTGCAGTCATGTGGACCTGATTACCGTTGAAAGCCTGGGTAATTTTGTAAGAAGACGCGCCCGCTTCCTGAGCCTGAGCGGCAATTTTCGCTTCAGCACCGTCGATAGTGGTGGCGGTTGCGGTCACTGTCTGTGCAGCGAAAGAACCGAAAGAAGTAGCCAGAGCGATAACTGCGACAAAAGTTTTGATGCTTTTCATGATATAAACCCTTCAATTAAGTTGTCTTGATAAGGCACCATGCCTTGATGTGATAAATAATAGGCCCAGAGACTGACAACTTATAGCGGAAGGTTTTGCTTACATCATTCAAATTTATTGAATTAAAAAAGCCAGTCAGGTACAACTGGCTTTGGGTCGCCGATCCCGGGATCAGCGGAGCAGGTTAAAGCTGTCGATCATGCTGTTGTACGCCTTCAGAGCCGCAGGGTAGGAATCTTCCACCATCCAGGCGCTTAAGGGTTCTTTAAGCTCTTCTTTTTCATCTTCGCTGAAGGCCACATGATCGCGGATACGGCGGATGTATTTCTTCGCCGCAAGTTGATACTGCCCGGCATCGTTAACAAACGAGAAGTTGAGGCTCTGTTTATCTGCTTGCTTGAGCAAATTCACCGTTGCTTCCAGCTCTGTGACTTTTTCCATCATGACCTGCCCATCAAATTTATCCTGGGCAATAACCTTGTTGATTTGCTTAGCCTGGATAACAGTCGACAGGGCATAGTAATGAAAGGTCTTCCCTTCTGCTTTTTCTATTTTTTCCAGCTCAACCCTCTGACGCCTGTCATTGACCTCAACGATTGCGGCATGATATTTATCAGCCACAGGCTCAAAGGTAGCTATATTTTTGAGTAATTCCTGATGCAGCGCTTTCCCTTTCACAAAGCCATCGTCTTTATAATTTTCCTGAGTGTAATAGCTGTCCATTTCATTAATGGTATTTCCCAGGGCTGTTATAGCATCAATATAGTGATCCGCTACGCCATCGATCGGCGCCAGCTCCGGCTTAAGTGCCACCACGTGCTTCATATCCGTACCACAGCTAGCCAACGTGGAGAGGGTTATCCCATAGGTGCCGTAGACAATGTCCTCTTTCCCGGTTGGCCCTTTTTTAAAATCCTTCAACCAGCTCGCGTAACGCGTCAGGCTGCGATTTACAGGCAGCTGTAATGCATTAAAGCATTTGACGTACACGCCCATTTTTTCGTCGTAGATGCTTTCAGGATCTGTTTGCGCATTTTGAGCCGTCGCGGGTTGCACTTCGGGCTTTGACTGCGGCTTTTCAGCAGGTGCCGGGCTGGCGGGTTGAGTATTTGCTGCGGGGGCTTTTGCCGTTTCCTCTTTTTTATCATCACACCCTGTTAAACTGGACACACCGATACTGATAATTATTGTCGCAAATAATAAACTTCGTTTCATACACGCCATCCATGATTATATAAATTTAAGAAATTCATCATAACCAATTTATTAGATGGGCTCCATGTCCGATACAGGGCAATTAAATAAACACACATTGACGAATAAAATAGAGATAATAGTCATGCATTTAAAATGATTGCAGCAACAGCATAGATTTTATCACTGAATAAAACCCGATTCAGGCAAACCGTGCGGAAGATTAAGGGGCAATTAACCGCTGCGGATGGGTATAAATCGTTGCTCTGCCTGGCTTGCAAAAACCCACCAGTGTCAGGTTGCAGCGTTCGGCCACTTCTACTGCCAGCGTGGTCGCTGCGGAGACAGCAAACAGAATTTCCACCCCGCACATCGCCGCTTTCTGCACCATTTCGTAACTGGCGCGGCTCGACACCAATACTGCGCCCTGTTCCCACGCCTTTTCTTCTGCGGCACGTTTGCCAAGCAGTTTATCGAGCGCGACATGGCGGCCGACATCTTCAAGCCCACCCGCCAGTTTGCCATCCGGCATCACCCATGCCGCGGCGTGAGTACAACCCGTCATGCGGCCCACAGGCTGCACATCATTGAGGTGTTCCAGCGCGAGGTCGAGATATTTCAGGTTGAAGGTTTGGGTAAACGGCAGCGGCGTAATCGGGCGGCCCACATCATTGAGCTGTTCAACGCCGCAAACGCCACAGCCTGTGCGTCCGGCCAGTGCGCGGCGGCGCTCTTTCAGGGCCATAAAACGGCGACTGGACAGCTCAATCTGAACCTCAAGCCCATTGCAGACTTGCACCACATCCATACCGTAAATGTCAGAGCGGTTCTCTATAACCCCTTCGGATAAGGAAAAACCAATGGCGAACCATTCGAGGTCTTTCGGCGACGCCATCATCACAACATGCGAAATCCCGTTGTAAACCAGCGCCACGGGCACTTCTTCAGCCAGTTCGTCCTGCTGCGTGTGGTGGAGATCTTGCCGTTTCCACAGACTCACCTGGCGCATTCCAGTGATTTCAATCACATTACTGACCTGTTTTGATGGGTTTTCGTTCACTTTGCATTAACCGTATTGGAACACACATACACACAATGTGGTATTCTGAGCATATCCCTCCGGGAATGAGGGAAATTACCCTAATTCTGAACCTTTGCGGCATCGACCGCAAAGGTTAATAACAATCCATCCCCTTAGCGGTTTAGGTATTGAAGGCGACGGGGAGCAATGTCGAAACAAGGAGCGACCCATGCAGGTCAGCAGAAGGCAGTTCTTTAAGATCTGTGCTGGCGGTATGGCAGGAACCACGGCAGCGGCACTGGGCTTTGCCCCAGGTGTCGCGTTGGCGGAGACAAGGCAGTACAAACTGCTACGGACCCGTGAAACCCGTAACACCTGCACTTATTGTTCTGTCGGTTGTGGGCTGTTGATGTACAGCCTCGGCGATGGAGCAAAAAACGCCAAAGCCTCTATCTTCCATATTGAAGGGGACCCGGACCATCCGGTCAACCGGGGTGCGCTCTGCCCGAAAGGTGCAGGACTGGTGGATTTCATCCACTCCGAAAGCCGCCTGAAATTCCCTGAATACCGTGCGCCAGGCTCCGATAAATGGCAGCAAATCAGCTGGGACGACGCATTCGATCGCATCGCGAAACTGATGAAAGCTGATCGTGACGCCAACTTCATCGCCCAGAACGCCGAAGGCACCACCGTCAACCGTTGGCTCTCCACCGGGATGCTGTGCGCTTCTGCTTCCAGTAACGAAACCGGTTATTTAACCCAGAAATTCTCCCGTGCGCTCGGTATGCTCGCGGTGGACAACCAGGCACGCGTCTGACACGGACCAACGGTAGCAAGTCTTGCTCCAACATTTGGTCGCGGTGCGATGACCAACCACTGGGTGGATATTAAGAACGCCAACCTGATTGTGGTGATGGGCGGTAACGCCGCTGAAGCGCATCCAGTAGGGTTCCGCTGGGCGATGGAAGCCAAAATCCACAACGGTGCGAAACTTATCGTTATCGATCCGCGCTTTACGCGTACGGCATCGGTGGCGGATTTCTATACCCCGATTCGTTCCGGCACTGACATCACCTTCCTGTCAGGGGTGATCCTGTACCTGCTGAACAACGAAAAAATTAACCGCGAGTACACCGAGGCGTACACCAACGCCAGCCTGATCGTGCGTGAAGATTACGCGTTCGAAGACGGTCTGTTCTCCGGTTACGACGCCGACAAACGCAAGTACGACAAAACCAGCTGGAACTATGAGCTGGATGAAAACGGCCACGCGAAGCGCGATACTACCCTCACCCATCCACGTTGCGTGTGGAACCTGCTGAAGCAGCACGTTTCCCGCTATACGCCGGAGATGGTCGAGAACATCTGTGGTACGCCGAAAGCGGACTTCCTGAAAGTCTGTGAATACATCGCCGAAACCAGCGCCCACGATAAAACCGCGTCGTTCCTATATGCATTGGGCTGGACACAGCACTCCGTTGGTGCGCAGAACATCCGTACCATGGCGATGATCCAGTTGCTGCTCGGTAACATGGGGATGGCTGGCGGTGG
Organism: Scandinavium sp. NPDC088450; assembly: GCF_044900545.1. Taxonomy (NCBI): domain Bacteria; kingdom Pseudomonadati; phylum Pseudomonadota; class Gammaproteobacteria; order Enterobacterales; family Enterobacteriaceae; genus Scandinavium; species Scandinavium sp. NPDC088450. The sequence goes on from NZ_JBJDNI010000012.1 coordinate 87,098, forward strand.
CGTTAACGCCCTGCGTGGTCACTCCAACATTCAGGGTCTGACGGACCTGGGCCTGTTGTCACAAAGCCTGCCTGGCTACATGACGCTGCCGAGTGAAAAACAAACCGACCTGCAAAGTTATCTGACCGCCAACACGCCAAAACCGCTGCTGGAAGGTCAGGTGAACTACTGGGGCAACTACCCGAAATTCTTCGTCTCAATGATGAAAGCGTTCTTCGGGGATAAAGCGACCGCAGAAAACAACTGGGGCTTTGACTGGCTGCCGAAGTGGGACAAGGGTTACGACGTCCTGCAGTACTTCGACATGATGTACAAAGGCCAGGTGAACGGCTACATCTGTCAGGGCTTCAACCCTGTCGCGTCGTTCCCGAACAAGAACAAGATTGTCGCTTCACTTTCTAAGCTGAAGTATCTGATAACTATCGATCCGCTCAACACCGAGACATCGACGTTCTGGCAAAACCACGGCGAGTCGAACGACGTTGACTCCTCGAAGATCCAGACCGAAGTCTTCCGTCTGCCGTCCACCTGCTTCGCCGAAGAGAACGGGTCTATCGTGAACTCCGGCCGCTGGTTGCAGTGGCACTGGAAAGGCGCGGACGCGCCGGGGATTGCGAAAACCGACGGCGAAATTCTGGCGGGTATCTTCATGCGTCTGCGTGAAATGTACGCCAAAGATGGCGGCCCGACACCAGAACCGGTGCTCAACATGACGTGGAACTACTCCACGCCGGATGAGCCTGCGTCTGAAGAAGTGGCGATGGAAAGTAACGGTAAAGCGCTGGCGGATATTACCGACCCGGCAACCGGTGCCGTTATCGTCAAAAAAGGCCAACAGCTGACGTCGTTCGCCCAATTGCGTGATGACGGCACCACCTCAAGTGGTTGCTGGATTTTCGCAGGCAGCTGGACGCCAGACGGCAACCAGATGGCTCGCCGTGATAACGCCGACCCGTCAGGCCTGGGCAACACGCTCGGCTGGGCGTGGGCGTGGCCGCTCAACCGCCGCATTCTGTATAACCGTGCTTCCGCTGACCCGCAGGGTAAACCGTGGGACCCGAAACGCCAGCTCCTGAAATGGGACGGCGCAAAATGGGGCGGAGTGGACATTCCGGACTACAGTGCTGCCGCACCGGGCACCGACGTCGGGCCGTTCATCATGCAGCCGGAAGGGATGGGGCGTCTGTTTGCTATCGATAAGATGGCCGAAGGGCCGTTCCCGGAACACTACGAGCCGTTTGAAACGCCACTCGGCACTAACCCGCTGCATCCAAACGTCATCTCGAACCCGGCAGCACGCGTGTTCAAAGATGATATGGAAGCGATGGGTAAAGCCGATAAGTTCCCGTACGTGGGCACCACTTATCGTCTGACCGAGCACTTCCACTACTGGACCAAGCACGCGCTGTTGAACGCTATCGCGCAGCCTGAACAGTTTGTGGAAATTGGCGAGAAGCTGGCGAACAAGCTCGGCATCGGCCACGGCGATACGGTGAAAGTCTCCTCCAACCGCGGCTACATCAAGGCCAAGGCGGTGGTGACCAAGCGTATCCGCACGCTGAAAATGGACGGCAAAGACGTGGATACCATCGGCATTCCGATCCACTGGGGTTACGAAGGCGTGGCGAAGAAAGGCTTTATTGCCAACACGCTGACGCCGTTCGTCGGCGACGCCAACACCCAGACGCCGGAGTTTAAATCCTTCCTCGTGAACGTGGAAAAGGTGTAACGGAGACGACTTATGGCTTATCAATCGCAAGATATCATCCGTCGTTCCGCGACTAACGGTTTCACCCCCGCGCCTCAGGCGCGGGATCACCAACAGGAAGTGGCGAAGCTTATCGACGTGACCACCTGTATCGGCTGTAAAGCTTGTCAGGTGGCGTGTTCGGAGTGGAACGACATCCGCGACGAAATCGGCAGTAACGTTGGCGTGTACGACAACCCAGCCGATTTAACCGCGAAGTCCTGGACGGTGATGCGTTTCTCCGAAGTGGAGCAGAACGACAAACTGGAATGGCTCATCCGTAAGGACGGCTGTATGCACTGCGCCGATCCTGGCTGCCTGAAGGCCTGTCCATCGGAAGGGGCTATCATTCAGTATGCCAACGGCATCGTCGACTTCCAGTCTGAGCAGTGCATCGGCTGTGGCTATTGCATCGCTGGCTGTCCGTTCGACGTGCCGCGCCTGAACCCGGAAGACAACCGCGTCTATAAATGTACGCTGTGCGTAGACCGTGTCACCGTGGGCCAGGAACCGGCGTGTGTGAAAACGTGCCCAACCGGCGCTATTCACTTTGGCTCGAAAGAGGACATGAAAACCCTCGCGGGCGAACGTGTGGCTGAGCTTAAAACGCGCGGTTACGACAACGCAGGTCTGTACGATCCAGCGGGCGTAGGTGGCACTCACGTGATGTATGTGCTGCATCATGCCGACAAACCGACGCTCTACCACGGCTTGCCGGAGAACCCGGAAATCAGCCAGACCGTTAAGTTCTGGAAAGGCATCTGGAAACCGCTCGCCGCGGTCGGCTTTGCGGCGACGTTTGCCGCCAGCATCTTCCACTATGTTGGTGTGGGTCCAAACCGCGCTGAAGAGGAAGAGGACAATCTGCATGAAGAGAAAGACGAGGTGCGCAAATGAAACGTCGTGACACCATCGTGCGCTACACCGCACCGGAACGCATCAACCACTGGGTCACCGCCTTCTGCTTCATTCTGGCGGCGGTGAGTGGGCTGGGCTTTTTCTTCCCGTCCTTTAACTGGCTGATGCACATTCTCGGTACGCCGCAGCTGGCGCGCATTCTGCATCCGTTCGTCGGGGTGGTGATGTTTGCTTCCTTCATCATCATGTTCTTCCGCTACTGGCACCACAACCTAATCAATCGGGATGATATCTTTTGGGCGAAGAATATTCGTAAGATCGTCGTCAACGAGGAAGTAGGAGACACCGGGCGCTATAATTTCGGCCAGAAGTGCGTGTTCTGGGCGGCGATTATCTTCCTGGTGTTACTGCTGGTGAGCGGCGTCATTATCTGGCGACCGTACTTCGCGCCAGCGTTCTCCATTCCGGTTATCCGCTTCGCGCTGATGCTGCATTCATTTGCCGCGGTAGCGTTAATTGTGGTTATTATGGTGCATATCTACGCCGCCCTTTGGGTCAAAGGCACCATTACCGCGATGGTGGAAGGATGGGTCACCAGCAGTTGGGCGAAGAAACATCACCCGCGCTGGTACCGTGAAGTCCGCCAGAAACAGGAAAAATCGACCGAATGAGTATTCGCATAATCCCTCAGGATGAACTGGGGAGTAGCGAGAAACGTACGGCGGAAGCAATTCCGCCGTTATTATTCCCGCGACTGAAAAACCTCTACCACCGCCGGGCGGAACGCCTGCTGCAGCTGGCGCAGGAAAATCCATTGGGCGACTATCTGCGTTTTGCGGCGCTGATTGCCCACGCGCAGGAAGTGGTGCTGTACGACCATCCTCTGCAGATGGATTTAACCGCGCGCATCAAAGAAGCGGCAGATCAGGGCAAACCGCCGCTGGATATCCACACCTTGCCGCGAGACAAACACTGGCAAAAGCTGCTGCAATCGATGATTGCCGAGCTGAAACCAGAGATGAGCGGCCCAGCGTTATCGGTCATCGAGAATCTGGAGAAAGCATCCGATCTGGAACTCGAAGAGATGGCCTCCGCGCTGTTTGCTTCGGATTTTGCCTCCGTCAGCAGCGACAAAGCGCCGTTTATCTGGGCTGCGTTGTCACTGTATTGGGCGCAAATGGCAAACCTGATCCCAGGCAAAGCCCGCGCTGAATATGGCGAGCACCGCCAGTTCTGCCCAGTCTGCGGCTCAATGCCGGTGTCCAGCGTCGTGCAGATTGGTACGACGCAAGGGTTGCGCTATCTGCATTGCAACCTGTGTGAATCCGAGTGGCATGTGGTGCGCGTGAAGTGCAGCAACTGCGAGCAAAGCCGCGATTTGCATTACTGGTCGCTGGATAACGAACAGGCTTCCGTCAAAGCCGAAAGCTGTGGCGATTGCGGGACTTACCTGAAGATTCTGTATCAGGAAAAAGATCCGAACGTCGAACCAGTAGCCGACGACCTCGCCTCATTGGTGCTGGACGCACGCATGGAACAAGAGGGCTTTGCCCGCAGTTCCATCAACCCGTTCCTGTTCCCGGGCGAAGGGGAATAACCGTGTAAAAGCCGGGTGCGAATGCGCCCGGTTTATTGTGCTAACGCGGCAATCACGTTGACCGGATCGTTAGCAATGGCGCGCAATAATGCTTTTGCAGGCCCGGTAGGGGAACGCCGACCTTGTTCCCAGTTCCTCAGGGTATCAACACTGACAGAAATCAGACTGGCAAAACGCGTCTGAGAAAGCCCCGATGCGTGGCGAATTTCTTTGATTTTCATGGCATCGACTTCGAAAACACGCGAAGGCTCACGAGTGCCTTCCGCGATATCATTCATCTCTGCCATGCTTTTCGTTAAGCGTTCAAAAAGTACCTTATCCATTTACCACCTCTCATTGAGTTTTCGCAGTATGACTTTTTCTTGCGCTGACAAATCATCTTTCAGGCCTTTACGATAGATGAGCAACAACCGAATCTCTTCGGCTCGTGAGCGATAGTAGTAAATCACCCGCACACCGCCGCTTTTCCCTTTCCCGTTTGCGACCCAACGAACCTTTCTTAGCCCGCCAGTTCCCGGGATCACATCCCCGCCTTGCGGATGAATCGTGAGAAAACATTGAAACTGCCTGTACTCTTCTTCGGCAAGCAACTGCTCAACGTCTTCCGTGAATATGGTCGTTTCGATAAAGATCATAATAGTACGCCATTGGCTTAGAGTAGCATAATTAAAAAGTACGTCAATGACGTACATCCAGTTCAAATACGCTACCGCTAATTGGCTTAAAACTAGCGCAAATAAACATCAACGCACTGAGGTTTGTCGCTTTTTACGTACTGCTTTCCAGATTCAAAGCTTGTGTGATTTTGGTTGTTTTCATCACCACAGAATACGACCCGCTTTGTGACAAAGGGATGGAGTTGCAGCGACGTATACAGGCGTGAATCAGCGAGGGAAGCAATGAAAGACGTGGCCCGCCGCATCGGCGCAGCGGGCTGAGGGGCGTTATTCTTCTTCGTTCCCGCCTTCTTCCAGCGGTCCGAAAGGTTTTGCCGGCAGCACAATGTAGATGCCTTCGAAAATCGCACCAGAGGTTTCATCGCCAAACAGCTCAACCTGAAGCTGAACGCGCGCTTTTCGCCCGCGAGCCAGTCTGTCGAGGTCGCCGCTTAATGAGCCGAGATCGGCGATGGCGCTGGGTTTTCCACTGATGGGGTTGCTGTAGCGAATATGCGCGTCAGCCAGAATGATGGTGCCGCCGAGATGGCGTTCGCGCAGCATCAGCCAGATAAGGCCCCAACCGGTCAGGGTGGCGAGCGAAAACAGGCTGCCCGCGAACAGCGTGTTGTGCGGGTTCTGGTTACCGATTTCCGGCATGGTGGTGATAAATTTCTGCCCGGTGTATTGCTGAATACGCACGCCCATTTTTTCGCTCAAGGGGATGTGTTCATACCAGGCTTGTTGCAACTGCCCGCACCAGTCACCGCGATGCAGAATATCGTCCAGGGTGGCGACGGGTTTAATCATCAGGAAATGGCGCACTGGCGTGGTTTGCGGGGTGGTAATTTCGCCCTGATTCACAAAGCCCAGCTTGGCAAAAAACTCGACGGCATCTTCGCGTGCGCTACAGGTGACGCGTTTGACGCCTTCCTGACGTGCCACTGATTCGAGTGTCATCGCCATCAGCGTGCCCAGGCCTTTATCCTGCACTGCGGGGTCTACGGCCATAAAGCGGATGGAGGCTTCGTAATCCGCATTGATGTACAACCGCCCGACGGCAACCAGATTGCCCGCTTCGTCGACCACCATTTGATGGTGCGCCATGGCATCCCAGGCATCGCGTTCAGAGCCTTTTGGCTGGTGTAAGGGTTTGCGCAGCATCTCCCAGCGGAACTGGTAATAACGCTCTAACTCTTCTTCCGTTTGCGGTACTCGAAGGTGATACATAGCGGAACTCTCTTTTGTGGACCGCGCCCAACCGGCATGAAGACTCATACCTGTAACCAGAAGGTCACGGGGCCATCGTTAACCAGTGACACCTGCATATCAGCAGCAAAACGCCCGGTTTGGGTGGGCATGTCCTGCTGACGGCAACGTTCAACAAAGTAGTCGTATAGCGCTTCGGCTTTCTCTGGTGCTGCACCGCGTGAAAACCCTGGGCGCATGCCGCGTTCGGTGTCTGCCGCCAGAGTAAACTGAGAAACCACCAGCACGCTGCCGCCCGCCTGCTGAACATTGAGGTTCATTTTGCCTTCAGCATCGCTGAAAATGCGGTAGCCCAGCACGCGCTCACAGAGGCGATTGGCTTTTTGCTCGTCATCTTCCTTTTCGACACCCAATAGCACCAAAAGTCCCTGGTCAATTTCTCCCGTCACCTCTCCCTCCACGGTGACGCTGGCACGGGTTACGCGCTGAATTAATGCGATCATGGTTGCTCGTCTTGTTCCTCGCGTGCAGCGAGTTTGAGTTTTCGGTATTCCCCGAGAGTGACAGTTATTTCTGCGCCAAGCAAGACGATGCACCACGTCCAGTAGACCCAGACAAACAGAATGGGGATGACCGAAAGCACGCCATAAATCAGCTGATACGATGGAAATGTGGTGATGTACAGGGCAAAGCCTTTCTTGCCAAGCTCGAACAGCAAGGCAGCAACCAGCGCCCCGACAACGGCATCACGATTAAGCACTCGCGTCGTCGGCACAATGCTGTAAAGCAGCCAGAACGAAATCCAGGAAAGCAGCAGCGGGAAGATTCGCAGCACATTATCGATGACACCGTTAAGCTCGCTGGCCCAGCGGAGCGAAAGCAAATATGAGCTTATCGCCAGGCTCGCGCCCGCCAGTAACGGCCCGAGTGTGAGGATCATCCAGTAGACCGCAAAAGAGTACACTTTCGGCCGCACCCGCTTGCTCCGCCATATCGTATTGAGCGCACTATCAATGGCATACATCAGCAACAACGCGGTGACGATAAGCCCACAGGCGCCGACCGCGGTCATTTTACTGGAGTTCGCCACGAATTGTTCGATGTAACGCTGGATGACATCGCCCGTTGCGGGCAGAAAGTTAGCAAACACAAAATGGCGCAACGTCACGCTGACGTCAGAAAACATGGGAAAAGCGGCGAACAGGGCGAAGATCACCGCGATTAACGGGACTAATGAAAGCAACGACACATAAGCCAGGTTGCCGGCCAGTGTCGTCATATTATCTTCATCAATCCGCCGCCAGAGTAACTTACACCAGGCCATCAGTGGCCCAAGATGTCGGCTGGCTTTTTGATGAACGGTTTTTAACATAGCTGCTTCGCGAAATAGTCCGGAATGGTGTCTTTCCCGCTCACCAGAATACTGGTTATCCCCAGTTGGTTAGCCCCTTCTATATTATCGGCATTGTCATCGAAAAAGACCGTATCGCTGGCTGAAAATCCTTCTTGCGCCAGCACCTGCTGATAAATTCGCGTTTCGGGTTTGCGCATGCCCATTTCTTGCGACAGATAGATGTGATCGGCCGCCGCGCGAACTTCCGGATATTCATCAGGCCAGAAAGTGGTGTGCAGTCGATTGGTGTTGGAAAGCACCACCACGCGATGACCCTGTTCACGCAATTTGTGCATGATGGCGATCACTTCCGGGCGCAGGCCGACAAATATCGCCTGCCAGCCGTGGGCAAACTGTTCGTAGCTCAGGGGCAAATCCATTTCATGGCAAAGTGCTTCAGCAAAGGCTTCGTCGCTGATTTCACCGCGCTCATGCTGATGGAAAGCTTCGCCCATGACAAAATTCTGTTTCAGCGTCGCCAGCGGCACACGGCTGAAATCACTCCATGCGCCAAACACCCGGTTGAAGTCGATGTCGACAATCACATTACCTAAATCAAAGATATAGAGCATGATCCTCTCCTTTTGCGTCATGGAAAAATAACTGTAGCGGGAAAGGGCCGGTTTGACTACGTCTGTCTTGTACAACCCTGGTTCACCGCTTATGGCAGTAAAGCGAGGGGACATTGGAAGTCGCGAAGATCCAGGCTTCGGTATAGTTATCAATCAGCAGGCTAAGTTGTCGGCCTGGCTTATCGTAAAATGCCGGCAGTGTGCCACTAAGGTCATCAGCATTTGCGGTATCGGCGAACGTTTTTACGACCCGGGTATTTTGCAGAATATGAGCGCGGTTTTGCTGCTCATAGCTGAAGTAAACATTACGGCTAATCCGGGAAACGGTGTCCCCCTCTCCCTTCAGCTTGCCATTAATGGTCACCACCCCCTTATGTTGCTCCATTCGCCAGGCCAGGGTTCCGGCAAAGCGCCGGTTGGCAATCTCCCACACCACGTTACCCACACAGTCGAGACGCTGTGGTGCAAGCCAGGCGTGCCACAGCCAAAGTGCGGAGAATATCGCCATCATCAGTGTGACCACCAAAAAGGGCACCTTGAGTTTGTTAATCATCATTCTTCCGTCCAGTAATAATGAGAGGCACACACGGCCGTCGCTTCCTTTCTGGCATCTTTATTACAGACGAAAGCGGCAACACGCTCTGCGTGGCGATGCCCGGAAATAAACACATGACTACCGGCGACACAGAGTTCTGGGTGACTGTCCAACATTTTCAGGCTGCGTGTAGAGAAGATTTCATTAGCGGCATGATAAATGTCACACCGTTCTTCAAGACGTAAGTGTAAGGAAGAAGGGATAAAATTTTGGAATGGCAATTCCGGTTGTAAAAAATAGCCGACCAACCCCATAGACAGGATCGCCGCCCATAACAAGGAGGCACCATAAAGCCCCCAACGGGATTTTATTTTCCGCAGGGGTAATGGCTTCTTTTCTTGAGAAATTTTCTCCTGCTCTTTTAACCGAGGAATTTTCTCTACTGTCGTCTTATCATCCAGTATCAAACCACGACGTGAAATTGTTTTTACCGTCTCACGGGATAACCCAACATCTGCCAAGGCGTTACGTAACGTTAAAATAGACTGATAGAACGTATTCGATGTCGTCACTTCATTTCTTGCCCCCCATCCCACTTTCAATAAAGTATTTTGAGAAACAATTTCATTTCTATTAGCGATTAAATAGAGAAGGCAAAGTGATGCTGGCAGTTGTAGATGGACATCTTTGCCTGTCTGTCGATTCGTCATCCTTTTGTGGGCTGGATCGAACTCGACCTGTTGATTAATGAGATACATTCTCACCTCCTGAATAATGCACGTCCTTTGCAGCCACTCTAAAAATGAAGGTTACGGCGACATATTTAAATACGTAATTAAGACTAATATTTAAGGCTCAGAATAAGAGTTCTGAAATAAGAAAAATAAGTTCATGCAATACAATCAGTTATGAAAGGTTAGTCTTAGGTGACGATCAGATGCTTTTAGCTAACAACATCTCATTACCTTTCCATACGCAAACACATTACCGTTTTAGGCATGCCAGAAACCCACATGGCGTACAGACAGGCCAGCTCTCAGGGCTCAAAATCTTTAACCATTCGTGCTATTTGTCCGAGTTAAACACGCTCGCGTATTTGTAACATTGTCCTGGACAGGGGCAACACCGTCTCAAACCGTTCTGTTAACAAGTGACCGGTCGCGTGGCGGAGTCAGGCGTAGATCAGAATTTATTGCGCCATTAGTTACCTATAGAAATTAGACTTTCAGCAACTATTTATTCGTGAATTGACACATTAATCGACCAATGAAATATTGCAGCGGACCCATGACAGGAGCCAGATGATGATAACGCCATCACAACATGACATTCATTGTATTGGCTGCGAATATTCATGTCAGATTTATCCAGATGCCGTCCTTCGCTCGCAATACTGCGGACAATCCTCTTTTGCTATCTGGCCTGAGGGAAATCTCTTTTTACAGCAGGGGATACTCACAAAATTACGGAAGGAAAATAACAGATTGTCATGTGGGTTTATCTTTGTCGATTTTTCTCTTCCCTGGCTACGCGATTTCATCGATGCGAAATGGATCGATAATTTAATTAAAACAGGCATGCGCATTGTCATTATCACTGACAATCACTTGCGGCCATTGGCAAATTACTGGATTACCAGAAGCAATAAAATTCATGGCATTCTTTATGCCAGTGATGACGATGATATACAGCGAATGAAAATAAGACGTTTATTCACTGGACGATTGGCACTCGATCGTCAGGGAAGAATGCTTAATTATTCGGAAGTGATGCTCCTCAACCGTTTTATGTCTGGAATATGCGCGCAAGGGATTATTAGCATAGATAAGATTGAAACTAAGAAGGTCTACGTCCACAAATATCGACTGGAGAAAAAACTCGGGTTTACCGTTCAACAACTTATATCACGCGTTTTATAAGCCAATACATTCATTTTCTTCGCGTTTATTTCTGCGCGGGAAACGCTACGCCTGAAGGAAGGAGGCTGGTATGCAATATTCTAATCAATACTCTCGTATCGCTATTGCGGTTTCAACCGCACTCGTCTCAATGGTGTTTTCTGCTCATGCAGGTAACGGCATTGATTTTGATCACTTGCCGAACAGTGGCCTGGTATCGAGTTTACCGCCTGAGCTACAGGCATTAATTCCGGGCACCGCCAATACGACGTATCAGAAAGTCAGTTCAGCGCCAAATTATGTGTATGCCTATGATGGCGGTACGTTGAATATTTATGGTGATAATGTGACGCTCAATGGCCCCGGTCAGGAATTGTTTGATCACACCATCACCGTGATCCGCAATTCAACATCCGGGAGCCCGGGCGTTATCTTCGGCGATGATCTGACCATTAATACCGCCTCAAAGAACGCGACCAACGCCGGTAAAGATGTCGACGGGATCCGCACCCACGGCACCAACACGCCTGACAACCCGGTGTTTGTTATTACCGGCGACCGCACCACCATTTTGGTGAACGGCTACAGCGGAGACGGCATTAACGCCGGGTACAGCTCGTTCAGCCAGGGATATCTCGGCTCGGCCAATATTTATACCGGCAACGAACTGTACATCGAAACGACCGGCGACCAGGGGCGGGGGATTTCCGCCAATGCCATGAAGGATGCGACCCAGGTAAAAAATACGGTCAGGGTCGGCGATGACGCCCACATTATTACCCGTGGAAACAGCGCAGAAGGTATCCGCACCAGCCAGAGCGGGTCATATGTCCGGCTGGGGGAACGGGCCCACATCGAGACTTATGGCACCTCATCCTACGGGCTTTATGCCGCCTCTTCTTCCCTGATTGAGATGGGGAAAGGGGCCACCATTACCACGGCGAACAATACCGCTCATGGCATTTATGCCTATAACAAAGGCGTTATCTCGCTGGATGAGAACTCCGCCATTACCACCAACGGAGCCTCGGCTCACGGCGTGTATGCCTATTATTCCGGTATCGCCAACCTGGGAGACGGCGCGACGGTGACCATCAACAGCACCGGCAAAACCAGCGCAAGCGCCAAAGCGCCGATGGGCTTGTATGCCTACTCCCGCGGGGAAATCAATCTTGCAGGCGGGGCAACCATCACCATGGCAGGCACCGCCGCAGACGAAAGCTATGCCCTGTTCGCCAGCAACGGCGGGTTGATTGATGCTTCTTCTGGCGGTCAGTTCGCCATCGTCGGCGATATTCTCTCTTCAGGGAGCGCGACGGCTTCTGGCTCCAACCCACTCCAGTACAGTTCCATTGCGCTGAATATGACGGATAACTCATTGTGGAAAGGCGCGTCTGCGGTGGATGGCGGAGCCACACTTGATCTGACCATGAGCAACGCCACGTGGAACATGACGAACAGCTCAACGCTAACGTCGTTAACGTTAAACGCGGGCAGTACCGTGAATTTTCAGCACGCAGATGACAGCTGGCAAACCCTGACCATCAATCAGGATTATGTCGGTAACGGCGGCAAACTGGTGTTCAATACCGTCTTGTTTGACGATGACTCTGACAGCGACAAACTTATCGTTAACGGCAGCACGTCGGGCAATACGCTTGTCGCGGTGAACAACATCGGCGGCACGGGCGCGCAGACCGTTGAAGGTATTGAGATAATTGAGGTCAACGGCAGCTCGGACGGGGCCTTCGAAAAATCAGGACGTATCGTGGCCGGTGGCTTTGACTACAACCTGGAGAAAAAAGCGGGGAACTGGTATCTGACAAGCCTTGTTGAGCCAGAAGATCCGATTGAGCCGCCAGATCCCATCGACCCACCCGATCCGGTCGATCCCGTAGACCCACCAGGGCCCGTTGATCCCGTTGATCCCCCTGCGCCTGTGGACCCGGTTGAACCTGAAAAACCTGTTCCACCTGTACCACCTGTTCCGCCTGTACCACCAGCGCCTGAGCCAGCACCTGCGGGTGAGCATCAGTATCGCCCGGAGTTTGGCAGCTATCTGGCGAACAACTATGCCGCCAATACGCTGTTCCTGACTCGCCTGCACGATCGTCTGGGCGAAACGCAGTATACCGATATGCTCACTGGTGAAGAGAAAGTCACCAGCATGTGGATGCGTAACGTCGGCGGTCACACTCGCTTTAAGGACGGCAGCGGCCAGCTCAAAACTCAGAGCAACCGTTATGTTCTGCAATTGGGTGGCGATCTGGCGCAATGGAGCAACGACGGTCTCGACCGCTGGCATCTGGGCGTGATGGCGGGTTATGCAAATAGCCAAAGCAGAACTCACTCCAGCCTGACGGGTTACCATTCACGTGGCCAGATTACCGGCTACAGCGCTGGGGTATACGCCACCTGGTATGCCAATGAAGCAGATAAAACAGGCAGTTATCTCGATAGCTGGGCACTCTATAACTGGTTTGATAACAAAGTGATGGGTCAGGATTTAGCGACCGAGAAATACAAATCCAAAGGGGTGACCGCCTCGGTAGAAGCCGGTTACAGCTTCAAACTGGGAGAATCAGGGCGTGACAGCTACTGGCTCCAGCCGAAAGCGCAGCTGGTGTGGATGGGTGTGCAAGCCGACGATCATCGTGAAGAAAATGGCTCAAGGGTCAAAGACGACACCGACGGCAATCTGCTCACTCGTCTGGGCGTGAAGGCTTACATCAAAGGCCACAACGCTATCGACGATGCTAACGCCCGTGAGTTCCAGCCTTTTGTGGAAGCCAACTGGATCCACAACACCCGGAATGTCAGCGTTAAAATGGACGATATTCGCAACGAGATGCGTGGCACCAAAAATATCGGCGAGCTGAAGCTGGGTGTGGAAGGACAACTTACACCACGTTTGAACGTCTGGGGTAACGTCGCTCAGCAGATGGGTGACAAAGGCTATAGCGACACGCAGGGCATGCTCGGCGTGAAATATAACTTCTGATCCTTCACCCACAAACAAGCCGCTGACATTCAGCGGCTTTTTTATTTTGCGTCAGACACGCTATGGCTCAACACGGCGGACTGTACCTCTTTAAGCGATGAGGCTCGTAAAAGTGCACTAAGCGCTGCGTCATCGCTGATGACCGCATTGAGTGTTTCCAGCAACGGAATATGCGAAAGGTTCGCTGTCGGCACCAGAATGACGATCACGCGGGGGGTTAGCGTTACGTCTGGTAAATCAAATTCCAGTGGATGTTTAAGCTTGAGCAGAGAAAGCGCGCCCTCTGTCGCCCCTTTCGGCGGCGCATCATGCAGCAGCAGAATATCGGGCGTGAGATAGGTCGTAATGCCCCGTTCTTCAATGTGACGGATAATCGCCCGAGCGTACTCCGCATCAACGCACCCGTTATCCACAAGGGGTTGAGCCGCTTTACGGATAAGTTGTCGCCAGCCCGACCGTCGGGCCGTGAACGCAACATGCGCAAGTAACGAGGTTGAAGGCGTTGTCGCCCTGAACGAGCGCCGCTGCTGTTTCTGAATAAACTGGCTAATGATGGTGCTGAATTCCTGGCGCAGCGGCTCTTTCTGTTGAGGTGCCAGTCGGGAGGCAGAAGCCACCAGCATATTCACCAGCTCAGCAATGCCCACGGCCTCAATATTGTGCTCAAGCAACAAGCGCAGCTGCTGCTTTTCGCTGTCGGTCAGCATGTGTTGGGTCTGAATAAAACCCACATGAGAAGGTATCGGGCAACGAAGTCCGATGGTACTCACCACCAGCCGGATGTGCGAACCAATGCCTTGTTGTTGGAGTTGGCTCGCCGAAACATGCTCAATATGCAAAGGCAACACGGTGAGGTTGCGAAGCTGATTTTCGAGGATCGCAGTGGAAGACATGCCTCCCTCCGTGACCAGTAAAATAGGCTGTTCACCTGTTTCTGGCCGCCGGTCAAGCCAGGCCGCGAAGCTGATAACGATGTAGCTCAACTCATCATCACAAAACGCCACCTGATACTCTTGCTCCAGGCTGACGATTATCTGCCGACAGAAGCGAAAGATGAGCGGGTAGCGCTGAAGGATCTCCTCTCTCAGTACATTTTCACTGTGCATGCCAAACAAACAGCGCTGAATGGCGGGGCCGAGATGCGAAAACAGGCGAGACTCCAGTTGCTCCACGTCCAACAGATACACACCCGAAAGCGCCTGAAATTGCATAATCAGCTGCTTAACCGTCGCCATCAGGCGGCTATCAGCCTGCTCCTGATCTTGAAGCGGCGTGACTTTTTTACTCGCTGAAAGCAGGAGTGAGAAAAACAGCGTATTGCCAGAAATTTCAGGAAAGCCCAGATTGCGTGCCAGAGACGTATTCAGGTCGGCGGCAATTTCACACTCAGTTTGTTCACGCAAAAATCGTGTCTGCACTGGCGTAAAGTGTGGGTAATGACCTTTGAGCGTATCCAACACGCTAAACATCATCATGTACTTCAGGGCCCTACGGTCTTTATCGCTGAACGTCCGGCTCAGTTGCTGCTCAGTCTGTTGAAGCAGTTCCTCTATCCGCTGTTGAACCTCAGCCAGGTCCTTCCCTCGTGCCTCCAGCGGCTGCAAAAAAATCTGCGCAATGCGGCTTTCAGCCTGATTATCTGAATATTTCAGTACATGCTGGAGTGTCTTCTGCACCGCCAGACGGCGCGCGATATCACTCCCTTCGATTCGATAGCCCTGTTTCTTATCCACGGCCAACGTCAATTGTTGATGCTGTAAATGCCGCTTCAGCAGGCTGAGATCTTCAAGCGTGGTATTTCGGCTGACGAGGTTAAGTTCACTGAGGTGATGCGTAAAAGCAGATTCGGGATGACAGGCGAGGTGGAGCAAAAGGTTATCGCGCCGTTCTTCTGCGCTGAGTTTGTACTGCTGACCATGAAGCACGCCAAGCTTGCGGAGCACTTCCGGGGCTTGCTCTTCCACAAGCCGCACGCCGTGGCGGGGATCGCAAAGCAAAGGACAGAAACCTTCTGCCATCAGCCAGTCGTTAATCTTAGCTCGCCGGTAATAGAAATTACGGTGTGGCAAACCAATTCGCTCGCAGAGCATTTTGATGGTCATCCCCGGCTCAGCGACAATCTTTTTCAGGATGTCTACGGCCAGGTGATCGAGCTGCATGTCGTCTCCTGAAATAACGGGCACCCGAGGTGAGGTGCCAGTTTTCGCTGTCAGTGACTTACAGGAAGGACGGGAAAGGCAGGTCCGTTTCTGCTTCGAAAATATCCGGGAAGCCACGCGGGTGCTGGTAAACGCGACGATTGCGATCCTGCGGATAGGTAAACTTGCCGCCAGGCTGCCAGATGAACGGGACAAACTGGTATTGCAGGCGATGACGACGCATTTCGAACAGCGTCAGAATTTCGTTGGTGTCTGCCAGCATGTTGCACCAGATGTCATGGTGGAACGGGATCATCACATCCGTACGCAGCGCTTCCCCCATTCGCAGAATATCGACAGCCGTCATTTTGTCGGTAATGCCAATGGGGTTCTCACCAAATGAGCCCAGCGCTACGTCAATATTATGCTGTTTGCCATGTTGGGCGTACATGTTGGAATAGTGAGAATCGCCTGAATGATAGATGTTGCCGCCCGGCGTTTTCAGCAGGTAATTGACCGAACGCAAATCCATATCCGGCACCGCAGCGCCGTCATCTGCCAGCGGTTTTGGCGGCTCGGTAATGAGGATCGTACGGTCGGAAGACTCCAGGACCACGATTTCCATATCTTTGATTTTGATAACGTCGCCCGGCTTCACCACGCGGCAACGTTCGGCAGGCACGCCCCACTGCATCCACAAATCAACACACGCCTGTGGCCCGATGAATGGCACATCCGGCGCACAGTTTTTCAGGACAGCCGCAGCCACGTTTATGTCGATATGGTCAGCGTGATAGTGCGTCGACAACACCGCATCAATTTCTTTAATCGAGAACGGATCGAGCACAAAGGTGGTGCTACGCAGGTTTGGCTGCGCGATACGAGCGCCGCTCATTCGTGCCATCTGATGGCTTGGCTTCATGTTCGGCAGGTCTTTTTTGCGCTTACCGGTGCCACACCAGAAGTCGATGCTGACGTTCGCATTGTCCGGGGTTTTCACCCACAGCCCCACACAGCCCAGCCACCACATCGCCACGGAATTCGGCGCGACTTTTTCAGCGCTAATTTCATCATTCAGCCAGGTGCCCCACTCGGGAAAAGTATTCTGCACCCAGGATTCGCGGGTAATTTCGTTTACGTTACTCATGGTTCTCTCCTTAAACGTCGCTGGAATGGGCAATTTTCTGGAAGGCGATAGCCGCTTCACGGCAGTCAGACGCATTCAGGATCGCACCACCAACAATGGCGACAGCCGGGTTCAGTTGTTTTTTGATGATCGGAAGGGTGTTGAGGTTAATGCCGCCCGCCAGAGAAATGGGCAAGCCGGTGACCTCACGCACGTCGAGAAATTCGCGGAAAGCTTCTTCCGGGTTATCACCGCAGTCGGCATTTTTGTGGACGCAAAGCTGCGTTGCACCAAGCGCTTTCAGCTCTTTCGCACGCTGAACCGGGTTCGGCACTGACTGCAAATCGAACACCACTTCCGCCTTGTTCTCTTTCGCAATCGCCAGCACCTTCTTCACTGCCGTATCGCTGGCAACCGCCAGCATTGAATAATTCTCGGGTTGGCATTTGCTCATCAGCGTGGCTTCACGCTCAGGGCCATCAATGATTTTCATGTCCAGAAACAGCGGCTTATCCGGGCAGATTTCGCGAATATCTGCGGCAATCTGAATACCACACAACTTCAGCAGCGACGTGCCCACTTCAATGATATCGACATACGGGCCTGCCGCGCGCACTACGTCGAGTGCCTGATTACGGTCGAGTAAATCGAGCGCCAGTTGAATTTTCATTGCCACCTCCATGACAGTTACAGCACCAGACCAAACGCGGCGCCAACAAGTTTCAGCAGATACAACACCGGTAACCAGACGAGAGTGAAGTCGATGTTGGAGAACATCAGTCCGGAACCGAACAGAGAGCCCATCAATGGGTAAAGCAGAATGATGCCCGCATGAGCGATGACGCTGGTGACAAAGCCCGCAGCCAGTGCGCCTTTGTAGCCCCCGTATTTGTTGCCAAACACGCCCATGGTGCAGCCATCAAAGAACATGATGATCGGGCTTGGGAAAACGATAATCGGGCATTTGAACAGGATGGTTGCGCCCATCACCACCAGCGCACCGACCACAGAGGCGATAAAACCAAGCATCGCGCCGGTTGGCGAATACGGGAACAGCGCCGGGCAATCGAGTGCAGGTACCACATCCGGCAGCAGGCGGTCAGAAATGCCTTTAAACGCTGGCACAATTGAGCCGATAAACATGCGCACACCGACCAGTAAAATCACCACACCCGCAGTAAAGGTCAGCCCTTCCATGATGAGCCAGACGACCCAGTTGGTTTTACCGCTCAGTTGACCAATGCCATCCGCGCCCACCGCCAGGCCAATACCGAGGAAAATCAGCGGCATCAGGAAGGAAAGGGAAATAGTGTTATCGCGGAACATCGCCAGAAAACCGGGCAACTTCATCTCTTCGGCATCTTGTTCAGGGTTGCCGCACACCTTCGCGATTCGGCTTGCCACCCACGCCCCCACTTGCTGGTTATGACCGAGCGTTAAGTCATCACCGATGAAGTGTTGAGCCAAAGCACGCGTGATTGCTGGCGTAATCGTCCAGTACAGCGCACAGAGCACCGCTCCAGTGATAATCAGCGGGAAGCCTGATAATCCCAATGCCCCCGGCAAAGACACCACCATAAACGTCGCCAGGAACAGCTGGATATGCACGGTCAGATAGACGTTTTTGCAGCGCTTGAACGGGATCATCCAGACGAACAACAGATGGATCAGGAAGCCGAGAATGAACGTCATGGTGACGTCATTGGCAAAGTGCAGCATCGCGACACCAAACGCGGCTTCGTTCGCGGGCAGCACGCCCTGAATACCCAACGTGCTGTTCAGTTTTCCCATAATCGGCGTCAGGGATTTCAGTAACGTGCCAGAGCCAATGGTGATCACCAGCAGACCAATAATGGTTTTGATGGTGCCGTCGATAACCTCGTTGGCTTTTTTTCCCTGAAGCATCAAACCAATCAGCGCGATAAAGCCGAGAAATAACGGGGCCTTATCGAGCAACTGGAAAATAATAAAACCGACAATGTCTTTCATAGTCGTTACCTTCTATGGCAGGTCTTACGCCAGATTTTTGAGGTAGTCGCCGATGCTGCTTTCAATTTCGACTTTGCGAACAAAGTTAGTCAGCACGATGGTTTTGCTCTGGATTTCCGCTGGCATGCTGACCGCCAGTTCACGCGTGGTGACATACAAATCGGCATGCACACTGCGTACGCTGCCTAAATCGCAGGTATCCACTGTCGCCGAGAGATCCATTTTTTTAAGCACTTGCTCGATGTTCATTTTGGCAATCACGCTGGACCCTAAGCCCATGCCGCAAACGCAGACAATTTTCATGTTCAGACTCCTTCTTCAACGCGGTTAATGGCGAGATAAACGTCGCGACGGTCCGTGCAACGCTTGATAAATTCGATGTTTTCTTCGCTGTCCAGAAACTCCACCAGCCGCGAGATAATCTGGATGTGGTTATTGCTGTCGGTCGCGCAGAGGCCAAAAACAATCTCTACCGGATCGTTTTCCTCGCTGCCGAAGTTGATTGGCTCCACAAGCGTCGTAAGACTTAGACCGGTTTTAATGACACTGGGAGCCGGTCTGGAATGTGCCAGCGCGATACCCGGCGCTACCACGATGTAAGGCCCAAGCGTTTCCACCGCCTGGATCATTTCCTGGGTGTACTCGTGGGTCGTGTGGCCGCCGCGAGTCAATAAATCGCCGGCAAGTTGAATAGCATGACGCCAGTCGTTTGCCCTGACTTTTAACTCAATATTCGCTTCAGAAATAATGTCGTTGGTCATCGCAAGAGTCCTTTGCATGTGTCTGAACTCAGGCTATTACGGATAAACGATGAGAAAAAAACCAATTTGCGCGCAGCGGGATGACAAAAAATTGGGCTCAGCAGAATGCAAAAAGCCGATTTTGACGAGGTGCATCACAAACAAACGACATACCCATGACAAAAGCAGGGTAATAAGAGGCAAAACGGGAAGTCAGGCGATGTGCAAAAATTTGAAGAGGGTCAACAATTGGAAAGTTACCGGCCGATAGGGCCGGTAACGGCGGAACATTCAGGCCTCAGCCGCTTCGTCGCCATCAACACTCACTTCCACCACCTCGACCTGATTGGCCTTAAGCAGGTTGTGTAAAGCGGTGCCCGGAGCTTCATCGGTAAATAAGGCGGTCATCTGGCTGACGTTGCCAATCTCTACTGCGGCCGACGCGTGATATTTGGTGTGATCGGCAGCCAGCAGCCGGTGGCGAGAATGCGCCATCATCGCTTGTGCCACGCTGGCTTCATTCACATCGAATTCCAGTAAAGTGCCATCACTTTCAATGGCACCCACGCTGGTCACCAGATAATCAGCCCGAAAGCCCGAAACAAACGCCGTGGCTGCCGGCCCGATAATGCCGCCATTGTGCGCACGCAGCGTACCGCCTGGCACCATCACCTCAAAACGTGGATTCTTATAAAGAATGTGAGCCACACGCAGACTGTTGGTGATGATTCGCAGGTGATTGTGGTTGAGCAGCGCCCGGGCAACATGCTCGACGGTGGTGCCAATGGTGATAAAAATGGTCGAGCCGTCCGGAATAAAATCGGCAATCGCCTCTGCGATCGCCTTTTTCTCTTCAGTCCAGGAGACTTCGCGCTGCTCAAACGCCGTGTTCACCACGCTGGAAGCACGCCCTGCGCCGCCGTGGTGACGCGTGATCAAACCTTGCTCGCTTAGCTTACGAATATCGCGACGCACCGTTTGCGTGGACACATCCAGCAATTGAGCCAGTTCATCAATGTTCATGTACCCACGATCGGCAATTAACGTCAGTAACTGGTCGTGGCGCGGATTACCGGTCAGTTCGGTAAGGCTCATAGGCTGTCCTCTGAATCCCATCTCGTCCCGCATTCTATACATAAAGTGACAAAAAAGAGCGGGTTTGATCACAGTCAGGGATACCTGCCCGGCCACCAGGACGCGTACATTTCAGCGCCGCGACGGCACTGGCGAAGCGAATCGCCTCTGCACCCGCTACGCCCTGAGCCAGACTGAAAGCAAAAGCGCCGTGGAACACATCGCCCGCGCCGGTGGTGTCCACGACATCCACAGCAAAGCCCGGCTGGTGAGCAATATCTTGATTCTCAAGCCAGAAACACCCCTCCGATCCATTAGTCACATAAACCTGTCCATTTGTGAGCGTTTGCGATTGTTTTAAGCCGATCATCAAATCCTGCTCACCGCTCATGCGCCGTAAACCCGGGGCGGAAAACACCGCATGGTCGCTGAGGCTGACCAGATCGGAAATATCCTGCGGGGTAATGTCACCATCCAGCACAGTGGTCACATTGGCCTGACGCGCCAGAGTAAAAGCTTTCTTCGTACCGTCATGCCAGCGAACATCCGCCAGCACCACATCCCACTGGCTGAAGTCGATCTCGTCCAGCCAACTGGCGTCCATCAGCAGGTCCGGGCTTGGATAATTCACAATGATGCGTTCACCCTGAGCGTCTACCACAATGGCGGATTGTGATGACCGGGCGTTCGGGTAACGCTTTACAAAACGAGTATTTACCCCAAATGACTCCAGTTCCTGCAACAGGCTGGTTCCCGTATCGTCGTCTCCCACACGACCGATAAAATCTAACTGCGCCCCCAGTTTTGCCGCCGCCACAGCGGCCGTCGCTGCCGGGCCACCGCCCACTTCCCGATAATTATTTGCCACATATTTTCCCCCTTCCGTGGGCAACTCCCCGACGTAATAAATCCTGTCCATCACGGCAATTCCGACACAAGCAATGCGAATCATGGTTTTTCCTTCCTCGTTAAACCCTGCCGCCATTTTAATTTGGCCAATTGTTTAAAAAGTGACGGCTGTCAATTTTTTGACCATAAATTACAAATACGATCAAAAACAGACAACATAAACGCGCAATTTCTGACAAAACATGACACCGCATCAGGAGAACAGTATGTCACTCATCGCATTTATCGGGCTCGGGCAAATGGGCGCGCCCATGGCGAGCAACCTGCTTAAACAGGGACATTCACTGCGAGTGTATGACGTTAACCCGCAGGCCGTGCAGGCGCTGGAAGCGAAAGGCGCACAAGGCGTGGCAACCCCTGCACAAGCCGTTCAGGACGCTGAGTTTGTGATAACCATGCTGCCCAACGGCGACTTGGTTCGCGCCGTGCTCTTCGGCGAAAACGGTGTTTGCGAGGGGCTTTCCCCACAGGCGCTGGTGATTGATATGTCCACTATCCATCCCCTGCAAACCGACAAACTGATTGCCGAAATGGACGAACGTGGTTTCAGCATGATGGACGTGCCCGTTGGGCGCACCTCTGACAACGCAGTCTCCGGCACGCTGTTATTGCTGGCGGGCGGTACGCAAGCGCAAGTGGAACGCGCGACGCCTGTGTTGATGGCCATGGGCAACGAACTGATTAACGCAGGCGGCCCAGGCATGGGCATTCGCGTGAAGCTCATCAACAACTACATGAGCATCGCCCTGAACGCGCTTTCCGCAGAAGCCGCGGTGCTGTGCGAATCCCTGGGCCTCGACCTGAACGTCGCCCTGAAAGTGATGAGCGGCACCGCCGCTGGCAAAGGCCACTTCGCCACCAGCTGGCCGAACAAGGTGCTGAAAGGCGATCTTTCCCCGGCATTTATGATCGACCTTGCTCACAAAGATCTGGGCATCGCCCTGGATGTTGCCAATCAACTGCATGTGCCAATGCCGCTTGGCGCAGCCTCTCGTGAAGTTTACAGCCAGGCCCGGGCCGCCGGACGCGGTCGCGAAGACTGGTCTGCCATTCTGGAACAAGTCCGCGTCAGCGCAGGGCTTCGCACCTCAAATTCATGTATCAACAAGGAATGATGTTATGACGCAGTACACCCTGAAAGAGATCACCCGTCCTTCCGGCGGTTTTGCCATGCTTGCCGTCGATCAGCGAGAGGCCATGCGTTCTATGTTCTCCGCTGCAGGCGTAAAAACGCCGGTCACTGACCAGCACCTGACTGATTTCAAAGTGAACGCCGCCAAAATCCTGTCGCCGTTTGCTTCCGCCATTCTGCTCGATCAGCAGTTCTGTTACCGCCAGGCCGTTGAACAGCAAGCCGTCGCGAAAAGCTGCGCGATGATCGTCGCTGCTGATGCGTTTATTCCCGGCAACGGCATTCCTGTCGATAACGTGGTCATCGACCACAACGTCAACGCGCAAGCCGTGAAGCGTGATGGGGCAAAAGCGCTGAAGCTACTGGTGCTGTGGCGCAGTGATGAAGACCCACAGCAGCGTCTGCAAATGGTCCACGAGTTTAATCAGCTTTGTCACAGCAATGGCCTGCTAAGCATTATCGAGCCCGTGGTACGCCCGCCGCGTCAGGGAGACAAATTCGACCGCGAACAAGCCATTGTCGCTGCGGCAAAAGAACTCGGTGACTGCGGGGCCGATCTCTACAAAGGCGAAATGCCGCTGTACGGCAAAGGAACGCAGCAAGAGCTGTTGTCCGCCGCGCAAAAACTGAACGACCAGATAAGCATGCCGTGGGTGATCCTCTCCTCCGGCGTGGATGACAAGCTCTTCCCGCGCGCCGTTCGCGTGGCTATGCAGGCTGGCGCTTCCGGCTTCCTTGCCGGACGTGCGGTCTGGTCATCCGTGGTTGGCCTGCCGGATACCGAATTGATGCTGAGCGATGTTTCTGCTCCGAAATTGCAACGTTTAGGCGAGATCGTCGACGAAATGATGGCTCGCCGCTAACAAAAGGACACCTCAATGAAATGGTTTAACACCCTGAGCCACAACCGCTGGCTTGAGCAGGAAACAGACCGAATTTTTGCTTTCGGCAAAAATGCCGCCATCCCAACGGGCTTCGGCTGGCTGGGCAACAACGGTCAGGTCAGAACGGATATGGGCACCCATTTGTGGATCACCGCCCGCATGCTGCACACCTATTCCGTTGCCGCAGGCATGGGACGCCCGGGCGCTTATGCGCTGGTTGAGCACGGGATCAACGCCCTCAATGGCGCGCTGCGCGACAAAAAATACGGCGGCTGGTATGCCTGCGTAAACGATGAAGGCGTGGTCGATGCGTCCAAACAGGGTTATCAGCACTTCTTCGTGCTGTTGGGCGCCGCAAGCGCTGTTACCACCGGACACCCTGCCGCACGTCAGCTTCTCGATGAAACTATCGAGATTATCGAGAAGTATTTCTGGAGTGAAGAAGAGCAGATGTGCCTGGAGTCCTGGGATGAGGCCTTCAGCAAAACGGAAGACTACCGCGGCGGCAACGCCAACATGCACGCGGTGGAAGCATTCCTGATTGTTTATGACGTAACCCACGACCGTAAGTGGCTGGATCGCGCGCTGCGCGTGGCATCGGTGATTATTCACGATGTGGCTCGCAAGAGTGAGTATCGCGTGAACGAGCATTTCGACACCAACTGGAACCCAATTCGCGATTACAACAAAGACAACCCGGCACACCGCTTCCGCGCTTACGGCGGCACGCCTGGTCACTGGATCGAGTGGGGTCGTCTGATGCTGCATCTTCGTGCGGCGCTGGAAGCCCGCTTCGAAACGCCACCGGAATGGCTGCTGGAAGATGCCAAAGGCCTGTTCCACGCCACTATTCGCGACGCCTGGGCCCCCGATGGCGCAGACGGCATTGTTTATACCGTCGGTTGGGACGGCAAACCGATCGTACGTGAACGCGTGCGCTGGCCGATTGTGGAAGCAATGGGTACTGCTTACGCGCTGTGGACCGTAACCGGCGAAGCGCAGTACGAAAGCTGGTATCAGACCTGGTGGGAGTACTGCATCAAATACCTGATGGATTACGAAAACGGTTCGTGGTGGCAGGAACTCGACACCAATAACGAAGTCACCACCAAAGTCTGGGACGGCAAACAGGATATTTATCATCTGCTGCATTGCCTGGTGATCCCACGTCTTCCGCTGGCTCCAGGGCTCGCGCCTGCTGTTGCCGCCGGGCTGCTCGATAGCCTGGCAAAATAAAGCGAGGGTAAAAACATGCATAAAAGCGGGACGACCATAGCGCTTCAGGCGGGTGAATATCAGGCACAGATTGTCACGGTAGGCGCGGGGATGGCCTCGCTCACTCATCGTGGCCGTCATGTGGTGATCCCGCATCCCCCTGAAGCGATGCCTCTGGCGCATTTGGGAAAGGTGTTAATTCCCTGGCCTAACCGCATCGCCAACGGCAGCTATCAGCATGAAGGGGTGACGTTAACGCCGGCGATCAACGATCGCGCCGGGAAGGCCGCGATTCACGGACTGCTGGCGTGGCAGAACTGGCAGATTGTTGAGCAGTCCACGGTGCACGTGGTGCTGTCAGCCTTTTTGCCACCAAACTATGGCTACCCTTTTATGCTTGCCGCCGAAGTCACTTATTCGCTTGATGAACAAACGGGTCTGAGCGCCCGTATTCTGAGTAAAAATATCGGTGATGCCACTGCGCCCTATGGCGCAGGGGTACACCCCTATCTGACCTGCAATCTGCAAAGCATTGATGACTGTGAGCTTCGCTTGCCCACTTGCCAGATCTTCGATGTGACCACCAGCCGCTTCTACACGGACAAAACGCTCGATTTCCAGCAGACCCGAATGATTGGCACCACCTGTATCGACAACACCTTTAACGTGCCGCAGCACGACACGCCCTGGGAAGTCCGTTTGGCGCATCCGCAGACGGGAATGTCCGTCTGGCTGCGTTCCGAACAGCCGTGGATACAGGTTTATTCCGGTGAAAAGCTCCAGCGCAGGGGCCTGGCCGTTGAGCCGATGAGCTGTCCGCCTGATGCGTTCAACTCCGGCATTGACAGGCTCTGGCTTAAGCCCGGCGATACCCATGTTTTGCGGTTTGAAATTGGCAGTGAATAACGAAAAAGAAGAAAAAACCCTTACCCTACAACGGAGGTCACAATGGCTTCGCAATACCCTGCACTGCATCTTGCTACGATCGACAACGGGTTTACGCTGTCGTTTGAAGAGCGCCTTATTTTGCGTCATACCCGCCAGTCGCCCTGCCTGTGGATTGGCGCGGGCGAGGCAGATATCGACATGTTTCGCGGCAACTTCAGCATCAAAGACAAGCTGAATGAAAAGATTGCGCTTACCGAAGCCACCGTGGTGAAACAAAGCGCGGGCTGGACGATTCATTTTTCTCGCAGTGATACGGCGAACGCTACGCTCACTGTCGGGCTGGACGATAACGGTCGCCTGCTGCTGAAGCTGCACAACGGCAACGCCAGCCAAAACCGCATCTGGTTGCGGCTTGCCGCCCAGCCTGAAGATCATATTTACGGCTGCGGCGAACAATTTTCTTATTTCGATCTGCGCGGCAAACCGTTCCCGCTGTGGACCAGCGAACAGGGCGTCGGCCGCAATAAGAAAACCCAGGTTACCTGGCTTGCCGACTGCAAAGAAAATGCCGGTGGCGACTATTACTGGACCTTCTTCCCACAGCCGACGTTCGTCAGCACGCAGAAGTATTACTGCCATGTCGATAACAGCGGCTACATGAATTTCGACTTCAGCGCGCCTGATTTCCACGAGCTGGCGTTCTGGGAAGATAACGCCACGCTGCGCTTCGAATGTGCGCCAACCTACATCGAACTGCTGGAAAAACTCACAGCTTTGCTCGGCCGACAGCCTGAACTTCCCGACTGGGTGTATGACGGCGTGATACTCGGCGTTCAGGGCGGAACGGAACTCTGCCAGCAAAAACTCGACAAGATGCGTAAGGGCGGTGTGAAGGTGAACGGCATTTGGGCGCAAGACTGGTCCGGCATTCGCATGACTTCTTTCGGCAAGCGTGTAATGTGGAACTGGAAGTGGGATCGCGACCTCTACCCTCAACTCGATGAACGCATCGCCCAGTGGCAGCAGGAAGGTGTGCAATACCTCACCTACACCAACCCTTATGTCGCCAGCGACCGTGATTTGTGCGAGGAAGCGGCGAAGCAGGGCTATCTGACCAAAGATGCTCACGGCAAGGATTACCACGTCGAGTTCGGTGAGTTCTATGCTGGCGTCGTCGATTTGACCAATCCCAAAGCCTACGACTGGTACAAAGACGTTATCAAACAAAATCTTGTCGCGCTTGGTTGTGGTGGCTGGATGGCGGATTTTGGCGAATACCTGCCAACCGACACTTATCTGCACAACGGTGTGAGCGCAGAAATCATGCATAACGCCTGGCCTGCGCTGTGGGCGAAGTGCAACTACGAAGCGCTGGAAGAAACCGGCAAGCTGGGCGAAGTCCTGTTCTTTATGCGCGCGGGTTACACCGGCAGCCAGAAACATTCGCTGATGATGTGGGCGGGCGATCAGAACGTGGACTGGAGCCTCGACGATGGGCTGGCCTCCGTCGTTCCGGCCGCACTTTCTCTGGCGATGACCGGACACGGTTTGCATCACAGCGATATCGGCGGCTACACCACACTGTTCGACATGAAACGCAGCAAAGAGCTGCTGCTTCGCTGGTGTGATTTCAGCGCCTTTACGCCGATGATGCGCACCCACGAGGGCAACCGTCCGGGTGACAACTGGCAGTTCGACAGCGATGCAGAAACCATCGCCCACTTCGCTCGCATGACTTCCGTGTTCACCACTCTGAAGCCTTATATCAAAGCTGCCGTCGCGCAGAACGCGAAAACCGGTTTGCCTGTGATGCGCCCGCTGTTCCTGCATTACGAAGAGGACGCTCGCACCTACGAGCTGAAATACCAGTATCTGTTTGGTCGCGATCTGCTTGTCGCCCCGGTTTATGAACAAGGCCGCAGCGACTGGACGCTCTACCTGCCGCAGGACAAATGGATTCACGCGTGGACGGGCGAGGAGTATTCGGGTGGCAAGGCAACGGTGAGAGCCCCTCTCGGTCAGCCGCCTGTTTTTTATCGTGCCGAGAGTGAGTGGAGCGCTTTGTTCGCCCCACTGCGTCAGATCAGCGCTTCCTGAGACAAGGATCGACCATGGACTTTTTCGCCCTGTTTACGCCAGACGGCATCCCGTTGGATTACGGCGTGATCGCTATCGTCATTGCCATCATGTTTATGTACACCTTTGTGGGGATTTGCGCCGGATTCGGCGGCGCGCTCACCACCATGCCACTGGTCACTCTGCTGTTGCCGTTGAAAATGGCCGCGCCGATGTCGGTGATAGTCGGCACGGCGACGGCGCTGTATGCCACCTGGCTGTCCCGAAAGGAGACGAACTGGAAATCAGCGTTGGTGCTGATCCTGTTCTCCTTCGCAGGCATTCCGGTGGGGATTTATGCCCTGTCTTATTTGCCCGATCACATCATGAAAATTGGCCTGGGCGGCTTTTTAATCCTCTATTCCTTTTACAGCCTGTTTATTCCACGCCTGCCCGTTTACGACAAAAACTGGATTGCCATGCCCATTGGCGTTATCGCAGGAGCATTAGGCTCTGCGTTCTCCACCAACGGGCCGCCGGTGGTCATTTACGGCATGCTGCGAAATCTGGCTCCCGCCGCGTTTCGCGGCACCCTGAATGCCTTCTTCACCGCCAACAACATCGCCATTATCGGCGGGCTGACCACCAGCGGCATTCTGACGATATCGACTATCAAGCTGGTGCTGTTCTGCATCCCGACCATGATCCTGGGTTCGCTTGTGGGCCAGTACGTGCATAAGCGAATCTCAGTGAAAGTCTTTCGGCTAATGGTTTTCCTGCTGCTGATTGCGTCCGGCGCGATGCTTATCAAAGGCGCGACGGGCATTTCCGCTCTGGCGGCTTTGGCTCCGGCCTTTGGTTTGCTGCTGGTGCTGCACCTGTTCTTTGGCAAGAAAGTCGCGGCTATTCGCGCGGCGAGTGAAGCCTGATGGAGAACGCATCATGACTGAACATCACAACGATCCGGCCCGTTTACGCCTGCCTTTCAGAGAAAAAGTGGCGTACGGCATGGGCGATTTAGGCTCGAATATCCTGCTGGATATTGGCACGCTGTACCTGTTGAAGTTCTACACCGATGTACTGGAGCTGCCAGGCACTTACGGCGGAATTATCTTTCTGGTCGCGAAATTCTTTACCGCCTTCACCGATATGGGCACGGGGATCATGCTCGACTCACGCAGAAAGATTGGCCCGAAAGGCAAGTTCCGGCCCTTCGTGCTGTACGCCGCCTTCCCGGTCACACTGCTGGCTATCGCCAATTTTGTCGGTACGCCTTTTGAGATAACCGGCAAGACAGTCATCGCAACGCTGTTGTTCATGCTGTATGGCCTGGTGTTCAGCATGATGAATTGCTCCTACGGTGCGATGGTGCCTGCTATCACCAAAAATCCGGATGAGCGAGCTTCGCTGGCCGCCTGGCGTCAGGGAGGCGCAACACTCGGCCTGCTGCTCTGCACCGTCGGTTTTGTGCCGGTCATGAATCTTATCGAGGGGAGCCCGCAGCGCGGCTACATTTTCGCAGCCACGCTGTTTTCACTGTGCGGTCTGCTCTGCATGTGGTGGTGCTACTCAGGGGTCAAAGAGCGTTACGTGGAAGTACCGACGACACACGCCACACAGAAACCGGGATTGTTGCAGTCGTTTCGCGCCATCGCCGGAAACCGACCGCTGTTTATCCTGTGCATTGCCAATCTTTGTACGCTTGGGGCCTTCAACGTCAAACTCGCCATCCAGGTCTATTACACCCAGTACGTGCTCAATGATCCGATCCTGCTTTCGTGGATGGGCTTTTTCAGCATGGGCTGCATTTTTATTGGTGTGTTCCTGATGCCGGCTGCGGTACGACGTTTCGGCAAGAAAAAAGTCTACATCGGCGGGTTGCTGATTTGGGTGGCGGGCGATTTGCTCAACTACCAGTTTGGTGGTGGTTCCGTCAGTTTTGTCGCGTTCTCCTGCCTGGCCTTTTTTGGTTCCGCCTTCGTCAACAGCCTTAACTGGGCGCTGGTGTCTGACACGGTGGAATACGGTGAGTGGCGAACCGGCGTGCGTTCGGAAGGCACGGTGTATACCGGCTTCACGTTCTTTCGCAAAGTCTCGCAGGCGCTGGCTGGTTTTTTCCCTGGCTGGATGCTGACGCAAATCGGTTATGTGCCGAATGTGGTGCAGTCCACCAGCACGGTGGAAGGATTGCGCGAGCTGATCTTCATCTGGCCATGCGCGCTGGCAGTCGTCACCATCGTGGCGATGGGATGCTTTTATAACCTCAACGAAAAGCTGTATGTCCGCATCGTTGAGGAGATAGAAATTCGCAAGCAACCGCTGAGAAAAACGGAGGTGCGATGATGTCTGCTCCTGATCCGCTTACGCTCAAACTGAGTCTGCGTGAGAAATGTGCCTACGGTATCGGCGATGTAGGGTCAAACCTTATGCTGAGCATCGGCACACTATACCTGCTGAAGTTCTATACCGACCAGTTAGGACTGCCCGCCTTTTACGGGGGCGTTATCTTTCTGGTGGCAAAGTTCTTTACCGCCTTCACCGATATGCTGACCGGCGTTCTGCTGGATTCGCGCCGTAACATTGACGCCAGAGGGAAATTCCGGCCCTTTATTTTGTACGCTTCGTTACCGGTAGCGCTAATTTCATCTGCTCAGTTCCTGGCCAACGACTTCAGCCTGACCCTGAAAACCGCCATTGCTACCGTGCTGTTTATGCTGTTTGGCCTGTTCTACAGCCTGATGAACTGTTCTTATGGCGCGATGGTTCCGGCCATCACCAAAAATTCGCACGAGCGAGCGCATCTGGCAGCCTGGCGTCAGGGTGGCGCAACGCTGGGCTTGTTGCTGTGTACCGTCGGGTTTATGCCCATTCAGGCATTATTCAGTGCAAAACCTTCGCTGGGTTATCTGGTAGCGGCCCTGCTTTTCTCAACGGGCGGCCTCTTCTGCATGTGGTGGTGCTACAGCGGCGTGAAGGAGCGTTACGTCGAGAATGCGCCGGACCACCACAAGCCCAGCATCATGAAGTCATTTTGCGCGATCTTCCGCAATCCGCCGCTGCTGGTCCTGTGTATCGCCAACCTTTGTACGCTGGCGGCCTTCAACATCAAGCTCGCGATTCAGGTCTATTACACCCAATACGTCCTCAATGATGTTCATCTGTTGTCGTGGATGGGATTTTTCAGCATGGGCTGCATTCTGGTGGGCGTATTTCTTGTGCCGGGAGCCGTGAAACGCTTTGGCAAAAAGCAGGTATATCTGGGCGGCTTGCTCTTATGGGCGGTGGGAGATGTGCTGAATTTCGTCTGGGGTAACAGCTCAGTGCTGTTTGTTACCTTCTCCTGCATGGCCTTCTTTGGCACCGCGTTTGTGAACAGCCTCAACTGGGCGCTGGTGCCCGACACCGTGGATTATGGTGAATGGAAAACCGGCATCCGCGCAGAAGGCTCCGTCTATACGGGATATACCTTCTCACGCAAAATCTCAGCGGCCCTCGCCGGTTTTCTGCCCGGCATTATGTTGACCCAAATTGGCTATGTGCCAAACGTCGTTCAAAGCGCGGGGACGTTACTGGGGTTGCGGCAACTCATCTTTCTGTGGCCGTGCGCACTGGCGATAATGGCGGCGCTGACGATGGGACTCTTCTATAAGCTGAATGAAGAGCGCTTTGCTTTTATCATTGCGGAAATAGGGAAACGGAAAAAACCGCTGACCGACTCTTTGGTTAGGGCTGAAAACAGCAAAGAACACGTCGTCGTGAGCTAATGGCCTTGCCCGGCGGCACTTCGTTCGCGTGGGCCAACAAACCAATAAAAAAGCCGCTGAAAATCAGCGGCTTTTTTCATTCAGATTAAAAAATTAATCTTCTTTAGGACCACGAGAAGCGCGTTTACGGTCGTTCTCGGTCAGGTGACGTTTACGGATACGGACAGAAGTTGGGGTCACTTCTACCAGTTCGTCGTCATCGATGAACTCCAGAGCTTGCTCCAGGGTCATCTTCACTGGTGGAACCAGAACCGTTGCTTCGTCAGTACCTGACGCACGCATGTTGGTCAGTTTCTTACCGGTCAGGCAGTTGACGGTCAGGTCGTTAGAACGGCTGTGAATACCGATGATCTGGCCTTCGTAAACTTCTGCACCGTGACCCAGGAACAGCTTACCGCGGTCCTGCAGGCTGAACAGGGCGAATGCCACTGCTTTACCCTGGCCGTTAGAGATCAGTACGCCGTTCTGACGCTGGCCCACTTCGCCCGGACGAATGTCGTCGTAGTGGCTGAAGGTGGAGTACAGCAGACCGGTACCGGAAGTCATGGTCATGAATTCGTTACGGAAGCCGATCAGGCCACGGCTTGGGATCACGTAGTCGAGACGTACGCGGCCTTTGCCATCTGGATTCATGTTTTTCAGGTCGCCTTTACGCTCACCCAGAGCCTGCATCACAGAACCCTGATGCTGCTCTTCAACGTCCAGAGTCACGTTTTCGAATGGCTCTTGCTTACGGCCTTCGTGCTCGCGGAAGATTACTTTCGGACGGGAAACCGCCATTTCGAAACCTTCACGACGCATGTTTTCGATAAGAACTGACAGGTGCAGCTCACCACGACCGGAAACACGGAACGCATCCGCATCTTCAGTTTCTTCTACACGCAGTGCAACGTTGTGCACCAGCTCTTTGTTCAGGCGGTCAAGGATCTGACGGGAGGTAACGTATTTACCTTCTTTACCACAGAACGGAGAGGTGTTGACGTTGAAGAACATGGTTACTGTAGGTTCATCAACAGACAGCGCTGGCAGCGCTTCAACCGCCTGCGGGTCGCAGATGGTGTCAGAGATGTTCAGCTCGCCCAGACCGGTGATGGCGATGATGTCGCCTGCTTCTGCCACGTCGCTCTCGATACGCTCAAGACCCAGGTGAGTCAGAACTTTACCGACTTTACCGTTACGGGTTTTGCCTTCGCTATCGATGATAGTGACCTGCTGGTTCGGCTTCACTTTACCGCGCTTGATACGACCAATGCCGATGACGCCAACGTAGTTGTTGTAATCAAGCTGGGAGATCTGCATCTGCAGGGTGCCTTCCAGGTCAACGTTTGGCGCAGGAACGCGGTCAACGATGGTCTGATACAGCGGGGTCATGTCTTCCGCCATATCTTCGTGATCCAGACCTGCAATACCGTTCAGCGCAGAAGCGTAAACGATAGGGAAGTCGAGCTGCTCGTCAGTGGCGTCGAGGTTAACGAACAGGTCGAAGACCTGATCAACAACCCAGTCAGGACGCGCGCCTGGACGGTCAACTTTGTTAATAACAACAATCGGCTTCAAACCATGGGCAAACGCCTTTTTGGTTACGAAGCGAGTCTGCGGCATTGGGCCATCCATTGCGTCAACGACCAGCAGCACGGAATCTACCATGGACATTACACGTTCAACTTCACCACCGAAGTCGGCGTGGCCTGGGGTATCAACGATGTTGATACGGTAGTCATTCCATTTGATAGCGGTGTTTTTAGCGAGGATGGTAATCCCACGCTCTTTCTCCAAATCGTTGGAGTCCATCACACGTTCTTGTGCTTCAGTACGCGCATCGAACGTACCGGATTGCTGCAGCAGCTTATCAACCAGGGTAGTTTTACCATGGTCAACGTGCGCGATGATGGCGATATTACGCAGATTTTCGATCACAACTTTGCCTCAGGCATTTAGAAATAGCGCGTTATTGTACACGGATTAATCGCACTACAAAACAGGATCACAAACATCCCCCGCAAACAAGTATTGCAGAGTTGCTCTGTGATCGCTTTCACGGAGAGTAAAAAGTGCGCCATAACTCAAATTGCACCAAAACAGTGCCCAATATTCACATGAGAGCACTATTTTGGTGCAAGATATCCATCATGGTGCAGCACTTTTGCACTATGGTGCGCATCATACCGCCTTTTGGGGGGCATTTAAAAGTTGGCACAGTTTTCGCTTTATCTTTTTTACGGCAACAACGCCACATAAGCAGTGCCAAGAATAGTTCGTTACCACGACGACAATGACAAATCCGGGAGAGTTTAAGTATGTCCGCTGAACACGTTTTGACGATGCTGAACGAGCACGAAGTGAAGTTTGTTGATCTGCGCTTCACCGATACCAAAGGTAAAGAACAGCACGTCACTATCCCTGCTCATCAGGTAAATGCCGAATTCTTCGAAGAAGGCAAAATGTTTGACGGCTCCTCTATCGGTGGCTGGAAAGGCATCAACGAATCCGACATGGTGCTGATGCCAGACGCATCTACCGCTGTCATTGACCCGTTCTTCGAAGAGTCTACGCTGATCATTCGCTGTGACATCCTGGAACCCGGCACGCTGCAAGGCTACGACCGCGACCCACGCTCCATCGCGAAACGCGCTGAAGAGTACCTGCGCTCTACTGGCATCGCGGACACCGTTCTGTTCGGGCCAGAACCAGAATTCTTCCTGTTTGATGACGTTCGCTTCGGCAGCGCCATCAACGGTTCTCACGTGGCTATCGACGATATCGAAGGCGCGTGGAACACCTCCACCAAATACGAAGGTGGCAACAAAGGTCACCGTCCAGCAGTAAAAGGCGGCTACTTCCCGGTTCCTCCAGTAGATTCTGCTCAGGATCTGCGCTCCACCATGTGTCTGGTGATGGAAGAAATGGGTCTGGTGGTAGAAGCTCACCACCACGAAGTCGCCACCGCTGGTCAGAACGAAGTGGCAACCCGCTTCAACACCATGACCAAAAAAGCTGACGAAATTCAGATCTACAAATACGTTGTGCACAACGTGGCGCACCGTTTCGGTAAAACCGCGACCTTCATGCCAAAACCAATGTTTGGCGACAACGGTTCCGGTATGCACTGCCACATGTCTCTGTCCAAGAACGGCACTAACCTGTTCTCTGGCGACAAGTACGCAGGTCTGTCTGAGCAGGCGCTGTACTACATTGGCGGCGTTATCAAACACGCTAAAGCGATCAACGCCCTGGCGAACCCAACCACCAACTCCTACAAGCGTCTGGTCCCGGGTTACGAAGCACCAGTGATGCTGGCTTACTCTGCGCGTAACCGTTCTGCGTCCATCCGTATTCCAGTGGTTGCTTCTCCGAAAGCGCGTCGTATCGAAGTGCGCTTCCCGGACCCAGCGGCTAACCCGTACCTGTGCTTTGCTGCGCTGCTGATGGCCGGTCTTGATGGTATCAAGAACAAAATCCACCCAGGCGAAGCGATGGACAAAAACCTGTACGACCTGCCGCCGGAAGAAGCGAAAGAGATCCCACAGGTTGCAGGCTCTCTGGAAGAAGCGCTCAACGCCCTGGATCAGGACCGTGAGTTCCTGACCGCTGGCGGCGTGTTCACTAACGACGCGATCGATGCTTACATCGCTCTGCGTGTTGAAGAGAACGACCGTGTGCGTATGACTCCGCACCCAGTCGAGTTCGAACTGTACTACAGCGTTTAATTAGCAGTCATCCTGTGGCCTTTATGACTTTCGCCGAGGCCCAGGACATTTTTTGTTGCCGTGGAAACTTTCAGCCCATCTTCGGATGGGCTTTTTTCTCCAGCAACAGTCTGATTTCAGGCGCTTAATGGCTGAAAACCGCTATAATGCACTAAAATAGTGCACACCTTTCAGGAGACTGCTGAATGGCAACAGGCGTGCTGCCCGATGCTGGGCAGATCCTCAATTCTTTGATCAACAGTATCTTACTGGTCGATGACGAGCTGGCGGTGCATTACGCCAACCCGGCGGCGCAGCAATTGCTGGCGCAAAGCTCCCGTAAATTATTCGGGGCACCGTTACCGGAACTGTTGAGTTATTTTTCGCTGAACATTGGCCTGATGCATGAAAGCCTGCTGGCGGGCCAGGGCTTCACCGACAACGAAGTGACGCTGGTGATTGACGGTCGCTCGCACATTCTCTCGGTGACCGCTCAGAGGCTGCCAGACGGCCTGATACTGCTAGAGATGGCGCCGATGGATAACCAGCGACGCCTGAGTCAGGAACAGCTCCAACACGCTCAGCAGGTCGCTGCTCGCGATTTAGTGCGAGGGCTTGCCCATGAGATTAAAAATCCGTTGGGCGGCCTGCGTGGCGCGGCACAACTGCTCAGCAAAGCGCTGCCTGACCCGTCGCTGCTGGAATACACCAAAGTGATCATCGAGCAGGCCGACAGGCTACGCAATCTGGTTGACCGCCTGCTTGGGCCGCAGCAACCCGGTATGCATGTCACTGAAAGCATTCACAAAGTGGCTGAGCGGGTCGTGAAACTGGTGTCGATGGAGTTGCCCGACAACGTACGTTTGACGCGCGACTACGACCCAAGTTTGCCTGAGTTACCGCACGATCCTGACCAGATTGAGCAGGTTTTGCTGAATATCGTGCGTAATGCCCTCCAGGCGCTTGGGCCTGAAGGTGGCGAAATTATTCTTCGCACCCGAACGGCGTTCCAGCTCACGCTGCATGGCGTGCGCTATCGCCTGGCGGCTCGTATTGATGTGGAAGATAACGGGCCAGGTATCCCTTCGCACCTGCAGGATACGCTGTTTTATCCCATGGTCAGCGGCCGTGAAGGCGGCACCGGGCTGGGGTTATCCATCGCCCGTAATTTGATCGACCAACACTCCGGTAAAATTGAATTCACCAGTTGGCCGGGCCATACCGAATTTTCGGTTTACCTGCCCATTCGGAAATAGAGGTGCATTGTATGCAGCGCGGGATAGTCTGGATTGTTGATGACGATAGCTCCATCCGTTGGGTGCTTGAACGTGCACTCACCGGGGCAGGATTGACCTGTACCACTTTTGAAAGCGGCAGCGAAGTGCTGGATGCCCTGGCGAGCAAAACGCCGGACGTTTTACTCTCTGATATTCGTATGCCAGGCATGGACGGGCTGGCGTTGCTGAAACAAATCAAACAGCGCCATCCGATGCTGCCGGTCATCATAATGACCGCTCATTCCGATCTGGATGCGGCCGTCAGCGCCTATCAGCAAGGGGCTTTTGACTATCTGCCCAAACCGTTTGATATCGATGAAGCGGTGGCGTTGGTTGAGCGTGCTATCAGCCATTATCAGGAACAGCAGCAGCCGCGTAACGCGCCGGTGTTCGGTCCAACCACCGACATCATTGGTGAAGCCCCTGCGATGCAGGACGTGTTTCGTATTATCGGCCGTCTTTCGCGCTCTTCCATTAGCGTGCTGATTAACGGCGAGTCCGGGACAGGTAAAGAGCTGGTCGCTCACGCCCTGCATCGTCATAGTCCACGTGTGAAAGCGCCGTTTATCGCACTCAACATGGCGGCGATCCCGAAAGATTTAATTGAATCTGAACTGTTCGGCCATGAAAAAGGCGCGTTTACCGGCGCAAACACAATTCGCCAGGGTCGCTTTGAACAGGCCGACGGGGGCACGCTGTTCCTCGATGAAATCGGCGATATGCCGCTGGATGTCCAGACTCGCCTGCTGCG
Source organism: Scandinavium sp. NPDC088450 (assembly GCF_044900545.1). Lineage (NCBI taxonomy): Bacteria > Pseudomonadati > Pseudomonadota > Gammaproteobacteria > Enterobacterales > Enterobacteriaceae > Scandinavium > Scandinavium sp. NPDC088450. Next base: position 124,192 of record NZ_JBJDNI010000012.1, read on the forward strand.
CGTGCTGGCTGACGGGCAGTTTTATCGCGTTGGCGGCTATGCACCGGTGAAAGTCGACGTGCGTATTATTGCCGCGACGCACCAAAACCTGGAGCTGCGTGTTCAGGAAGGGAAATTCCGTGAGGATTTATTCCACCGCCTGAACGTCATCCGTGTGCATCTGCCCCCGCTGCGCGAGCGCCGGGAAGACATTCCGCGTCTGGCACGTCACTTCCTGCAAGTGGCGGCGCGTGAACTGGGCGTAGAAGCCAAACTGCTGCATGCCGAAACGGAAGCGGCGCTAACGCGTCTGGCCTGGCCGGGGAACGTGCGTCAGCTGGAAAACACCTGTCGCTGGCTGACGGTGATGGCCGCGGGTCAGGAAGTGCTGATTCAGGATTTGCCTGCCGAGCTGTTTGAAAGCAGCGTGCCAGACAGCCCTTCTCATTCGCTGCCTGATAACTGGGCCACGCTGTTGGCACAGTGGGCCGACAGGGCATTGCGTTCCGGTCATCAAAACCTGTTGTCTGAAGCTCAACCGGAAATGGAGCGCACATTGCTCACCACCGCGCTGCGTCATACTCAGGGGCACAAACAGGAAGCGGCTCGTTTGCTGGGCTGGGGGCGAAACACCCTGACCCGCAAGCTGAAAGAGCTGGGAATGGAGTAATGATATTGCCGGGTGGCGCTGTCGCTGACCCGGCCTACGAAAACGGTAGCCCCGGTAAGCGCTAGTGCCACCGGGGAACAGCGTTAAATAACGCGAGAGAACTGTTGTAAGCGCGCCTTCTGACGCAAATACGTGTCGAAGCACATGCAGATATTACGGATCAGCAAGCGCCCTTTCCCTGTGACCTGAATGCCCTTTTCATTGACGTCCACCAGCCCATCTTTGGCCAGCGGCGCTAACAGCGCCAAATCTTCAGCAAAGTAATTCTGGAAGTTCAGATCCCACGCCTTTTCAACGTCGGCAAAATCGAGACGGAAATTACAGATAAGCGACTTAATGACGTCGCGACGAATGCAATCGTCTTGCGTCAGTGCAATCCCTCGCCACAGCGCGTTGCCGCTCTCATCGACCTGTTGATAATAACGTTTGAGCTCTTTCTGGTTCTGCGCGTAGCAGTCTCCCAACATGCTAATGGCCGACACACCGAGCCCCAGCAGATCGCTGTCACCCTGAGTGGTGTAGCCCTGGAAGTTGCGGTGTAGCACGCCTTCACGCTGCGCTACGGCAAGTTCATCATCCGGGCGAGCAAAGTGATCCATCCCAATAAACTGGTAGCCAGCATCCGTCAGCGAGGTGATGGTTTCCTGCAAAATATCGAGCTTTTGCTGGGCAGATGGCAGATCCGCATCTTTGATTTTGCGCTGGGCGGCAAAGAGCGTGGGTAAATGCGCATAGTTAAAAACGCTGAGACGATCGGGGTTGAGCTCTGCCACACGACTTAGCGTGAAGGCAAAACTCTCTGGCGTTTGCTTTGGCAGGCCATAAATCAGGTCAATGTTGGTCGAGGTAAAACCAATCTCACGCGCATGGTTGAGCAGCGCGAAGATAAAGTCTTCATCCTGCTCACGGTTAACCAGACGCTGCACTTCTTTGTTGAAGTCCTGTACGCCCATGCTCAGGCGGTTAAAACCTTCGCTGCGCAGATGGTCGAGCACATCGAGTTCGATTTCGCGGGGGTCGACTTCAATGGAAATTTCAGCCTCAGCCTGAAAATCAAAATGCCCACGCAGAAGCTGCATCAGGCGGCTAATCTGCGCTTTATTCAGGTAAGTTGGCGTTCCGCCGCCCCAGTGCAGCTGGCTGACTTTACGCCCGGCAAACAGCGGTGCGCGATGGAGGATTTCCTGCTCAAGCGCGTCCAGATATTGATCGGCTTTATGCTGTTGGCGGGTAACGATTTTATTGCAGCCACAGAAATAGCAGAGCTTGTGGCAAAACGGGATGTGAACGTACAGCGAAAGCGGGCGCTCAGGATAACGGGCAACCGCTTGCTGGAAATCTGCCTCGCCGAAACTCTCTGAAAACTCCAGCGCGGTGGGGTATGAGGTATAACGTGGCCCGGAATAGTTGTACTTCTGGATCAGGGCCAAATCCCAGTCGATTAACTGCTCAGACATGCTTACTCCTTCCGGTGGTATCGCGAACGACGGCGTGCCGGCTTGCCCGGTGATCGGACAATAAGCCGGTTGCGCAGCCACTGTTGACGCCGCGACAACCGCCGTAGTTTAACGAATAACCACCCCAGATAACATACAACCAAAAGGGTTATAAGCAGGACGGGCAGTCCGAGTGGGTGCAAACGTTAGTTTCCGCCTCGCAGCAGACGCATCATGTCTTCTTTGCCTTCTTCTTCCTCTTCGTCTTCATCGTCGTCGTAGGAAAGGCCCAGTTGCTGCATCAGTTCATCAATGCGATCCAGTTTGGCATCAACCCAGGATTGCTCGTCTGCGCTGAGAGCTTCGCCCTCTTCCAGACGTTCCAGCAGCGCATCCAGGCGCTCATCATTTTCCAGTAAATCCAGCTCGGCCTGCGGTGAAAGCATAGGTTTCTCGCTCTTCGGTTTGTGCTGCCTGGTCACCGGACGCTCGGTTGCGCCCAATGGGATGGGGGTTTTACTGCCAATACGCGGGTCTTTTTGCTGGCCCTGTTTTTTGCCAGCCGCGTTTGCCTCACCGCCGTTCGCGCGGCTGCCTGCAACGTGACCACGATGCTTCTTATCGCGTTTACGGTCGCGCGCTTCCTGATTCAGCTCTTCGCGCGTCTTACGACGGGCTTTACCAGGTGCTTTGCTGCGCGGTGCGGATGTTGGTTTTTTCATGATGAGGTGTCTTACGTTGTTTTCTTCAGTATAGAATTGAGCCGGAATCTAGCAGAAAGCAGACAAAGAAAAAAGGCGACAGAGTAATCTGCCGCCTTTTTCTTGACTCACAACCCTTAACGGGTCACACATTCCGTGTTTGCCAACAACACACCCTGTCTTTCCCTTGGCACTGAACACTCCGTGTCGTATTCCTTATCCCTTTACCACGTCTCCGGACGTTTGCCTCCTGGCAGTTCCTTCGTCTTCGCCTCCTGGCGCTCCTGACCCTCGTCCTGAGTCTTTATCCTTTCCGGCATCCCCGCCTGATGACCGCTACTTTACCTTGTTATGCTATTCAGACAAGCAACTCACCGGTAAAAATATCAATTTTCAGATTAGTCCAAACAAGTAACATATTGATTTAAATGGTATCGATAAAAATATCACCTGCAACTTCTCCTAAATATCCCATAGCAACAATGGCAAATGTCTCACAAAGCGCAGGGTTAATACTTACACTGCATCCACAGGACAAACGCCGCCTTTTACTGTTGTTCAGGTATACTCCCCCGCATAGCCCGATTTTATGGAGACGACCCTTGATCAACCTGAACTATCAACAGACGCATTTTGTGCTCAGCGCGCCTGATATTCGCCACTTACCTTCCGACACCGGAATTGAAGTGGCCTTTGCTGGACGCTCCAATGCAGGTAAATCGAGCGCCCTGAATACCCTGACCAACCAGAAGAGCCTTGCGCGTACCTCCAAAACCCCTGGCCGTACTCAGCTCATCAACCTGTTTGAAGTGACGGAAGGCAAACGCGTGGTCGACTTACCGGGCTACGGCTATGCCGAAGTGCCGGAAGAGATGAAGCTGAAATGGCAGCGCGCGCTGGGTGAATATCTGGAAAAACGCCTGTGCCTGAAAGGCCTGGTGGTGTTGATGGACATTCGTCATCCGCTGAAAGATCTCGACCGGCAGATGATTGAATGGGCCGTCGACAGCAACATTGAAGTGCTGGTTCTGCTGACCAAAGCAGATAAGCTGGCGAGCGGCGCGCGTAAAGCGCAGCTGAACATGGTGCGTGAAGCAGTGAAGGATTTTGACGGCGACATTCAGGTCGAAGCGTTCTCTTCACTGAAGAAACTGGGCGTGGATAAACTGCGTCAGAAACTGGATACCTGGTATAGCGAGATTGCCCCACAGCAGGAAGAAGAAAGCGAAGCGTAATTCGTTTTATCCTCGCAAAAAATAAGACAGAGCGCGGCAAAGCCCGCGCTTTTTCTTTTCTTTCGCGCAATAAAAAACGCCCCAGTCATTACTGACTGGGGCGGCTAAATATTCAGCCAAATCCGATTACGTGAAGTAAAAGGTCTGAAAGATAGAACATCTTACCTCTGTACCCTACGTGAATAACTCTACTCTTTTTTTCGCAGGCCACAAAGCACTTTTTGTAGTTTTTTTTCACTCTTTACATAGCGAATTCCGATGATCATCACAAAACGCTATAAGTTATGTTGCTTACTTACAAAAAGTGCCAACCCATAATCTGCCCTTAATCCGCGTATATCTGCTGATAATTTAGCCTGTCCGTCAGCATTAATGCGCCTGATCCCAGTTCTCACCACTGCCCACTTCCACCAGCAGCGGAACATCCAGCTTCATGCTGTTTTCCATCAGCTCATGGATCTTCTTCGACACGGCTTCAAGATCATCTTTATGCACTTCGAACACCAGTTCATCGTGCACCTGCATGATCATGCGGACGCGGGGTTGCTCTTTCTGCAGCCAGGCATCAACAGCAATCATGGCGCGTTTGATGATGTCAGCGGCGGTACCTTGCATTGGGGCGTTGATGGCCGCACGCTCCGCACCTGCACGCAACGCGGCATTGCTGGCTTTAATGCCGGGTAAATAAAGGCGGCGACCTTCCAGCGTTTCAACATAACCCTGATCTTTGGCCTGCGCGCGAGTGCGCTCCATATATTCCAGCACGCCAGGATAGCGCTCAAAATACAGGTCCATATACTTCTGCGACTCTTTACGTGGAATATTGAGCTGACGCGAAAGCCCGAAAGCACTCATCCCGTAAATCAGGCCGAAGTTAATCGCTTTCGCACTGCGGCGCTGTTCATTGGTGACGTTATCCAGCGGAATGCCAAACACTTCCGCCGCAGTCGCGCGGTGAATGTCCTTACCTTCCGCAAAGGCGGTTAATAGCCCTTTGTCGCGAGAGAGATGCGCCATAATACGCAGTTCAATCTGTGAGTAGTCCGCCGACACAATCAGATAGTCTTTCGGGGCAATAAATGCCTGGCGAATACGACGCCCTTCTTCATTACGTACCGGAATATTTTGCAGGTTCGGATCGGTAGAAGACAGACGACCCGTTGCGGCCACGGCCTGGTGGTAGGACGTATGCACCCGCCCCGTTTTCGGGTTGATCATCAGCGGCAGTTTATCGGTGTAAGTCGATTTCAGCTTCGCAAGCCCACGGTATTCGAGAATAACTTTCGGCAGCGGATAATCCAGCGCCAGTTCCTCTAGCACTTCTTCCGAGGTTGACGGTGCGCCGCCCGGCGTTTTCTTCAGAGGCTTAATGCCTTGTTTCTCAAACAGAATCGTTTGCAGCTGTTTTGGTGAAGAGAGGTTGAACGGCTCACCCGCAATGTCATGAGCTTTCTGTTCCAGCTCAACCAGGCGTTTACCAATCTCTTCCGAGTGGTTGTGCAACACAGCAGGATCGATTTTCACACCGTTACGCTCAACGCGTGACAGCACGGTCACCAGCGGCATTTCGATGTTCTGGAATACATTGGCTGGGCCTTCGAGCTTCTGCAGTTTTGGCCACATTTTCAGGTGCAGTTGCAGCGTGACGTCTGCATCTTCTGCTGCGTAACGCCCTGCTTCTTCGAGTGCTATCTGATTGAACGTCAGCTGATTTTTACCTTTACCGGCAATTTCTTCAAAGGTAATGGTTTTGTGTTTCAGCCAGCGATCGGACAGGCTGTCCATATCGTGACGGCCCGCCACGCTGTCCAGAGTGTAGGACTCAAGCATGGTATCAAACGCGATTCCGCGCAGTTCGATGCCATAGTTGGCCAGAATGCCACGGTCGTATTTCAGGTTTTGCCCAACCTTGAGAGACTTTTCATCTTCCAGAAGCGGCTTTAATAATTCCAGCACCCGATCACGAGAAATCTGTTCAGGCGCATCAAGATAATCATGCGCGACGGGCACATACGCCGCCACGCCAGGCTCTGCGGCAAAAGACAGGCCCACCATGTTGGCGGAGATGTTATCCAGACTGTCTGTTTCAGTATCAAACGCGAAAACAGGCGCTTGCTTCAGTTTTTCAATCCACTGCTTCAGCGTTTCTTCATCAAGAATGGTGACGTAGTGTTCGGAAGAGAGCGCGGTCGCAGGCTCTTCGGCTTCTTCTTCCACCGTGGCTGTTGCCGCTGCAGATGGCACCGCCGAAGGCTTACTGCCTTTTGCCTGCATCCATTTTCCTGCTTCGACGTCTGTTATCCAGCGCTTGAATTCATACTGTTTGAACAGGCCAAGCAGTTCATCTGCTGCCGGTTGCTGAACTTCGAGCTGCTCGCAGGTTAGCTCCAGCTCAACATCTGTTTTGATGGTGGCAAGCTTATAAGAGAGGTAAGCCATCTCTTTATTCTGTTCGAGTTTCGCGGCCATGGTTTTGGCGCCACGGAAGGTCAAACCGGCAATTTTTTCAGGTTCAGCATAGAGCGTATCCAGCCCACCTAACCCTTGCAGAAGGGCTTGCGCTGTTTTTTCACCCACGCCAGGCACTCCTGGAATGTTGTCCGAGGAATCACCCATCAGCGCGAGGAAATCGATAATCAGTTCTGGCGGCACGCCGTACTTGGCAACAACTTCGTCCGGCCCCAGCACGGTGTTAGTCATGGTATTGATGAGCGTGATGCCTGGCGTCACCAGTTGCGCCATATCTTTGTCGCCCGTACTGATCAGCACCGGACGGCCTGCTTTTTCAGCTTCACGCGCCAGTGTGCCGATAACATCATCGGCCTCTACGCCAGAAACCGCCAGCAGCGGTAAACCCATGGCTTTTACCATCGCGTGCAGCGGCTCTATCTGAGCACGGAGATCGTCAGGCATCGGCGGGCGATGGGATTTGTAATGCTCAAACAGTTCGTCACGGAACGTTTTTCCTTTGGCATCAAAGACAACCGCCGCATGGCTTGGCTGATACTGCAGGATCAAACTACGCAGCATATTCAGTACGCCATACATGGCCCCTGTCGGTTCGCCTGCGCTGTTGGTCAACGGAGGAAACGCATGATATGCGCGGTAGAGATAGGATGAGCCATCAACCAGGATGAGGGGGTTTTCTTGGATCTGAGCCATAATTTCCGTGCCTGTTTATCAGATTAGGGATAAAGGATGCCACAGACAGCGCTAAAACATGAGTTTTTCACTGTCATTGCGCGAAAAGATTTGGAGATCCTCTGGATCGCTCGCAAAACAATACTGTGGATAAGTTTGTGCATAGTTTTATTCTGTCGGGTTACTCTTGCTCACCCCATGAACAATGTAACAATATTCATTTTAATTTTCATAGTGTTAAGATAAACCCCTGCTTATATTTCCATGACTGGTGACAATTTGAGCCATGTGGATATCACTCATGCTTATTTTTCTGCTCTGGTAAGACCCGTCTTTAGGTGTGATTTCTGGTAAAATCAGCGCCTTGCGCCTGTGAAACCCGCGCTTTATACAATTAACTATCTGAATAAATTGATTATGTCGAGATTACTCGCTGCGATAACGCTTCCGCTGAGTATTGCCCTTACCATTATTGTGACCGTACTTTGTTCCGTGCCTATTATTGCGGCAGGGATCATTAAACTGTTGCTGCCTGTTCCTTTTGTATGGCGCTCGGTCTCGGCTTTCTGCAATCTGATGATGTATTGCTGGTGTTCCGGGCTGGCGTTGCTGCTGCACCTGAATCCGTGGCTGAAATGGGATGTTGAAGGCCTAGAAGGCCTGAACAAGAAAAACTGGTACCTGCTTATCTGCAATCATCGTAGCTGGGCGGACATCGTGGTGCTGTGCGTACTTTTTCGTAAGCATATCCCCATGAACAAGTACTTCCTGAAACAACAGCTGGCATGGGTGCCGTTTATCGGCCTGGCGTGCTGGGCGTTAGATATGCCTTTTATGCGCCGCTATTCCAGAAGCTACCTGATTCGCCATCCTGAGCGCCGCGGGAAAGATGTGGAAACCACCCGCCGCTCCTGCGAGAAATTCCGCAAGCATCCGACAACGATTGTTAACTTTGTGGAAGGCTCCCGTTTTACCGCAGAAAAACGACTGGAAACGCGCTCACCCTATCGCCATCTGTTACCGCCTAAAGCAGCAGGGATTGCCATGGCATTGAACGTTCTGGGCAGCCAGTTTGATAAGCTAATGAACGTGACGCTCTGCTATCCGGAAAACGATAAGACGCCTTTTTTTGATATGCTGAGCGGTAAGCTAACCCGCATCGTTGTTCGTGTTGATTTGATGCCAGTGGCTGAAGAGCTGCATGGTGACTACGTTAATGATAAGAACTTCAAACGAGGCTTTCAGCTTTGGCTGAACACGCTGTGGGTTGAGAAAGACAATCAGATTGAAGAGATTAAATCCGGATACCGTTCTTCAGAGCAATAAAAAGCCCCACCGTGCGGTGAGGCTCCTGATGACAACGCTGGCGAATGCCGGCGTTTTTTATTTTTTCTCAACCAGCTGCTTCACGGTATCAGCATACTGTTGAACAAAGACGTCCATATTGCTGGTGTCCATGCCCTGAGGGTTCAGCTGATATTTACCGTTAACGTACATAGCCGGTACGCCTTGCAGTTGCAGATCAGCAGCAGCTTTCTCCTGCTGAGCGACCAGGGATTTCACGACAAAGCTGTTCCAGGCAGCGTCATACTCTTCTGCTTTTACGCCTGCATCGATGAAGACCTGGCGGATATCCGCAACAGTCTGAACAGTCTGCGTTTTCTGCACAGCTTCAAACATTGGAGACGTGATCTTATCTTCCACGCCTAATGCGATGGCCACAGCCCAGGCTTGAGTCAGTTCTTTACCCAATGGGCCCAGGAACTCAACGTGGTACTTGGTCATTTTGGTGCCTTCAGGCAGCTTCTTCTTCACTGTGTCGGACACGTGCAGCACCTGCTCGAACTGGTAGCAGTGTGGGCAGTAGAAGGAGAAGAACTCCAGAACTTGTGGTTCACCAGCAACAGGCTTCTCCAGAGTGGTGTACTGTTTGCCTTCGGTGATTTGCGCCGCCGATGCGCTGAATGCCAGAATCATGCCTGCCAGCGCCAGCAAAATCTTTTTCATTGTTAATACTCTCCTGAAAATGCCTGTTAATACATTGGCGTTAACTGTAATGGGGGTTCCTGAAGAACCCTGACTTGTTCTAAAAACATTTGGGTTTGTCTGCGCCAGTTATCTTCCTCGGCAAGCCAGGGGAAGTTGACCGGGAATGCAGGATCTTCCCAGCGTCGAATTAACCACGCCAGGTAATAAACCATACGCATCGCACGTAATGGTTCAATAAAGGCAAGCTCAGCGACATCAAAAGAACTGAACTCTTCGTAAGCTTCGAGGATGATATCAAGCTGCATTCTGCGTTCGGCAGTATCCCCGTGCAACAACATCCACAAATCCTGAATAGCAGGACCGTTTCGGGCATCATCCAGATCGACAAACATTGGCCCATCACGCCACAGAATGTTCCCGGCATGGCAATCACCATGCAGCCTCAGTGAAGTGAAACGCGAGTGCCATTGTTGCATAACAGCATCAATAAGCTTATCTGTCGCGTTGAGGAAATTTGTCTTCAATGAGGAAGGGATGAGTGGCGTTGTTTCAAAAACCTGACGGGGTTCCAGCAGATACTCATTGATGCCCATATCCGGACGAGCAGCGAAACGCTTTTTGCGCCCGGTCTGATGCAAACGACCGAGATAACGACCAACCCATTCCATTTGATCAAGGTTGTCTGGTTCGAACTGACGGCCACCCACGCTTGGAAAGACCGTGAAGAAGAAACCTTGCTGAGTCAGTAAGGTTTCTCCGTTGAATGCCAGCGGTGCAGCGACAGGCACATCATCATTTTGCAGCTCTAGTGCAAACTGATGCTCTTCACGGATCTGCTCTGCCGTCCAGCGTTGCGGGCGATAGAATTTCACGACGAAGCGCTTTCTGTCTTCATCCTGAAATTGCCAGACCCGATTCTCATAGCTGTTGAGGGGCGTCAGACCTGAATCCACCCGTATGCCTTGATCGAAGAGGGCATCTACGATGGTATCCGGGTGGAGCGTCTGGAAAGTAAAAGCCTTATCGTTCATCCGATTATCCGGAAATCACTGCGAATGATTCAGGATATCATTTCACAGCGTTTTCGGTGGCACCGCTTACAAGCTTTTACTCTTTAATTACACCGCGAGCGCGCAGCAAAGCGGTTTTAAAATCTTCTTCATAGTCTTTCTGAATACCCGGGATCACCGCGTCCTTCGCGGAATCACGCATTTTCAGGTGATAAATCAGAATATCGTCGGAAAGATCGGTGAGCTCGCCGTCAAAACCTGACTCCTTCGCCAGTTTCTGCAAGAATTGCATCAGATTCAGCTCGGGCTCTTTTTGCCAGGCTGGCTGGAGGAGTTCAATCACTTCGTTCAGACGTTTACATTTCATTCATTTGCTCCTTACGCTTAAGGATCACACGTTAGCAGGGTCAAACCCACAATAAAAGAGGCGATATTTGTGAATCAACAGCCAAAAGTAACTGGTGTCGTGCTCGCTGGAGGCAAAGCAAGCCGAATGGGTGGTCGGGATAAGGGATTACAGACACTTAACGGAATGCCACTGTGGCAGCATGTTGCTCGCGCTCTTTTGGTCCAGACGGACTCACTGGTGATCAGTGCGAACCGCTCACTCGATATTTATCGGGAAAGTGATTATCCCGTGATAGAGGACAGCTTCGGTGATTATTGTGGCCCTCTGGCTGGAATGCTTTCGGTTATGCAAATAAGCGAGAGTGAGTGGTTCCTGTTTTGTCCTTGTGATACTCCCTTCATCCCTACCGTTATGCGTGAACGGTTCTTTCTGAACAGAGAAAAAGCTCTGGTTGTCTGGGCGCATGATGGCGAGCGCGATCATCCGGCCGTTTCTTTGTTGCATCGCAGTGTACTCCAGGCACTGGAAAATTATCTGAATGCCGGTGAACGTCGGGTCATGGCTTTTATGCGGCAAGAAGGTGGACACAGTGTTGATTTTAGCGATGTGAAGTCTGCATTTACCAACGTGAATTCCCTCGAAGAACTACAGCGTATGCAGGAGAAACCATGATCCCCGTATTAGCCATAGCCGCCTGGAGCGGAGCAGGGAAAACGACTTTGCTAAAAGCGCTTATTCCAGAACTTTGTTCCAGAGGCTTACGTCCGGGTCTAATCAAACACACCCATCATAAAATGGATGTGGATACACCGGGTAAGGATAGTTACGAACTCCGTAAGGCCGGGGCTGCACAAACAATTGTTGCCAGTTCCCAGCGTTGGGCGTTAATGACGGAAACGCCGGAAGAGAAGCCGTTGGATCTGAATTATCTCGTCAGCCGGATGGATCATTCAGCACTGGATCTGGTGCTCGTGGAAGGATTCAAGCACGAAGCTGTAGCAAAAATAGTGCTATTTCGAGCTGGTTCCGGGCATCAAAGTGAAGAATTAACACTTGATGAGCATGTCGTTGCTGTTGCCAGTGATGTATCTCTGGACGTCAAAGTGTCATGCCTGAATCTTAATAATGCCATTGAGATTGCTGATTTTATTGAGCAGTGGATGTTGGGAAGGTAACTAAGAATTGAATGGGATGTCTTGATAAGGCTAAACGGATGCATTGGATTAAAAACGCAAAAAACCCCGGCCTTTCGGTCGGGGTTCTTGCTTTATTTGATGCCTGGCAGTTCCCTACTCTCACATGGGGAGACCCCACACTACCATCGGCGCTACGGCGTTTCACTTCTGAGTTCGGCATGGGGTCAG